>NZ_AMXC01000005.1:0-206471 GCF_000310165.2 Thauera sp. 63 | reverse complement strand
ACAATCTGGCAGCGGCACTCGCCATCGCGTAGCGCGAGGCGTTCGGCGGGGTTCGCCAGCAGCCGGCGCAGCGCCTGCGCCAGCGCCTCGACGTCGCCCGGCGGCACGGCGAGACCGGTGCCGGGCGGCAGGGTCTCGGCGAGCGCGCCGCCCGTCGTGGTCAGCACCGGCAGGCCGGCGGCGAGCGCCTCGCTGATCACCATGCCGTAGCCTTCGTAGTACGAGGGCAGCACGAACAGGTCCGCGGCTGCATAGGCGGCGTGCAGCCCGGCTTCGGAACATTCGCCGTGCACATGGATGCGTTTGCCGAGGCCGTGGGTGCGGATGAGTGCGCTGACGCGAGCGGCGTGGTCGGGGTCACGGCTCGCGTTGCCGACGAAATCGCACTGCCAGTCGAGATCCGCGACGCAGGCCAGGGCCTCGACCAGCAGGTTGTGCCCCTTGCGCGGGGTCAGCGTGGCGACGCACAGCAGGCGTGGCGGGGTGTGATCGGCTGCGGCGAGCGGCTGCGGGGCGACGCCCGGTTCTACGGCCGCAATGCGGGCCGTGTCGATGCCCATGCCGGCCACCCGTCGCGCGGTGAAGCGGCTGGTGGTGATCACCCCGCGCATGGATTGCAGGGCTGCGGTTTCCTGGCGTTCGAAGCGCTTGACCCGGTCCGTCTCCAGTCCGCATTCGTCCGCCAGCGGGTGATGCACCAGCGCGATCAGGCGCAGCCGCTGCGCGTGGGGGGCGACCGTCTCGGGCATGCCGCCGAGCGCCAGGCCGTCGATGACGACGAGGCTGTCGTCCGCGAGCGAGGACAGCGTGGCGCGCAGGGCGTCGCGTGCGATCTCGTCCGCTTCGGGGAAACGGCCCGCGAGCCCGATCACCTCGACCTGCCAGCCGCCGTGCCGCAGTTGCGCGACGATGTGCGCGTCGTACAGGTAGCCGCCGGTGCGTTGCGCGGGGTCGCCGGCGACGATGAAGGTGAGCCGCTGCATGCGCCCTGCGCTCATCGAGCGTTCCGATGCCGGCATTCGCGCAGCCTCACAGCGCGCCTTCGTAGCTCGCCCAGGCGATGTGCGATTCGTGCAACGTCACCTTCAGCCGTTCCAGGCCGCGGCCGCCTTCGCCCAGACGGCCGTCCCGGATTGCGGCCGCAAGCCGGTCGAAGACCACGCGCGCCATGAACTCGGTGGTGGTGTTCCTGCCGGCAAAGGCCGGCTCGTCGTCGAGGTTGCGGAAGTTGAACTCGGCCAGCACGGCGCGCAGCGTGTCGCTCGCGAGGCCGATGTCGACCACCAGTCCGTCCGCGTCCAGTTCGGTGCGCTGGAAGGTGGCGTCGATCAGGTAGGTGGCACCGTGGACGCGTTGTGCGGGGCCGAAGATCTCGCCGCGGAAGCTGTGGGCAATCATGATGTGATCGCGAACGGTCAGGGAATACATGGGCGCGTCTCGTGAAAGTGAAGGGGATCAGGGCTGCGGATAGCGGATGCGGTGGCACAGGGCGCCGGCGGGCGAGTACGCCAGCCGGTGCATCGTGGCGGGCAGGTCAGCGAAGTCGCTCTCGCCGCTGATCAGCACGTCCGGCAGGCTATCGACGAGCAGCGCCAGCGCGAGTTCCATCCGCCGGCGATAGTCCCAGCGCGGCAGGCGTTGCGGCGGCAGGTGGCCGACCTGGCTCGAGCGCAGGCTGAGGCGGCGGGCGTGGAAAGCCTCGCCCAGCGCAAGCGGCACGGCGCGTTGGCCGTACCAGCTCAGCTCGATCACGCTGGCTTCCTGGCCGGCGAGGCCGAGTGCGGTCGACAGGCCTGCCGGCGCGCCGCTGGCATGAAAGACGAGGTCGCAGTCGCCCGCGGCCGCGGCCGCGCCGGGTGCCGCGAAACGGGCGCCCAGGGCCATCGCCAGCGTGGCGCGCCCCGGATCGACGTCGATCAACTGTACTTCGGTACCGGGAATGCGCGCGCACAGCCAGGCCACGAGTGCTCCGACCACGCCGGCGCCGACCACCGCGATGCGGTCGCCGACCGAGGGCGCGCCGTCCCACACGGCGTTGACCGCGGTCTCCAGGTTGGCTGCCAGCACGGCGCGTTCGCTCGGCACGGCCTCGGGTAGCGCCACCACCGCGCTCGCGGGCACGACGTAGGCCTGCTGGTGCGGATGGAGGCAGAACACGCGGCGACCGACCAGCGCTTCGGCCTCGGCGCCGCAGCCGGCCTCGACCACGCCGACGTTGATGTAGCCGTACTTCAGCGGACCGTTGAATTCGCCTTCCTGGAAGGGCGCGCGCATGCGCTGGTGTTCGCTCGGCGGCACCTCGCCGCGGTACACCAGGCCCTCGGTGCCGCGGCTGATCGCGCCGAACAGGCTGCGCACGCGCACCGCGCCGGGTGAAAGCGGCGGCAGTGCCACCGGGCGCAGTTCGCCATCGCCTGGGGGCAAGGTCCAGAATGCGAGCGGATGGTCAGCGGAGGGGTGGGAACGCATGCAGTCGGTCCGGATCAGCAGGGGAAAATGCGGGCATGCCGATCTCGATGGCAGTCGTGTGATCGGCGCATGTCGGGTCGCGGCGAACCACCGCGGCGGGCGGCAGGTCTGAACGCGCATGAACAAGCATAGCCCGACTCCTGATGCCGGCGCAGCGGCGCGCGCTGTGGGCGTGCCGCCCGCGTGGCTGGAACTCGCGGCCGGCGCCGTCGTGCTGGTGTTCGTGTTTGCGGCCTTGCATGGTGCGCTGGCGTGGCCGCTCGCCGCCGCAGGACTGGCGCTTGCCGTCTATGCTGCAATGGCGGGGCTGGTCTGGCGCTACTGGCCGGATGCAACCCGCGGATTGGGGCCGGCGAACCACGTGACCTTGTTGCGCGGCAGTTTGGTGGCGGTGCTGGCGGGGGCGCTTGCGGGCTTTCCGGCCTTGGTCGGACACGCGGGATGGTTGGCCGCACTGGCGCTGGCGGCGCTGGCGCTGGACGGCGTGGATGGCTGGGCGGCGCGGCGCTGGCGCTGCGCCAGCGACTTCGGGGCGCGCTTCGACATGGAGCTGGACGCCTTCCTGATCCTGGTGCTGTGCGGCCTGCTGCTGGCGCTGGGCAAGGCGGGCGCGTGGGTGCTGGCGATCGGGGCGATGCGCTACGTGTTCGTCGTCGCGATGGCGGCCTGGCCCTGGCTGGAGGCGCCCTTGCCGGAGCGCTGGCGGCGCAAGGCAGTGTGCGTGTGGCAGGTGGTGAGCCTGCTGTTGTGCCTGCTGCCGCAGGTCGGGTCCGCTCTGGCCGGCGGCCTGCTGGGCCTTGCGCTGGTGCTGCTGGGGTGGTCGTTTGCGGTCGATGTGCGCTGGCTGTATCGCCATCGGCTGCGGTCTTGATGAATCTTTCGGAGGAGGAATCGCGATGAAGACTTCACGTCCAGTCCACGGTGCCCGAGCGACGCTGGTCGGCCTGCTGGCCGGCCTTCTGCTTGCGGCGGCGATGGCCGGTCCGGCCCGCGCCGAGCCGCGCACCTACCAGATCGACCCCGATCATTTCTCGATCGCCTTCAGCGTCCGCCACCTCGGCTTTGCCGACACCATCGGCCTGTTCCTGAAAGGCAGCGGCAGCTTCGTCTATGACGAACAGACGCGCGCGCTGAGTTCGGGCCGCGTGGTGGTGAAGGCCGACAGCGTATTCACCAACCATGGCGCGCGCGACAAGCACGTGCGTGACAGCGACTTCCTCGACGCGAAGGCGCATCCGGAGATCGTTTTCGAGGCCACCGGCTTCGAGCCGGGCGCCGACGGCAGCGGCACGCTGTCGGGCAGGCTGACCCTGCTCGGGCAGACGCACCCGGTGACGCTGGACGTGCGCCTGAACAAGGCGGGCGACTACCCCTTCGGCCATCGCAAGCACACGCTGGGCATCTCGGCCAGCACGACGATCAAGCGCAGCCAGTGGGGCATGGACTACGGCGTCGACCGCGGCATGGTGGGCGACGAGGTGAAGCTCAACTTCGAGATCGAGGCGCTGCGCGACTGAGCCCGCGCCGCAGCCTCAGCCGCCGATGTAGGACATCTCGATCTTGCGCAGCGCGGCGGTCTCGGCGGTGCGGATCTCGGAGTAGCGATCCTCGCGACCCTGCCATACATGGGCGATCGCCGCGTCCAGCGCCGTATCGTCGGCCCCGGCGCGCAGCAGGCTGCGCAGGTCATGGCCGGTCTGCGCGAACAGGCAGGTGTAGAGCTTGCCCTCGGTCGACAGGCGGATGCGGGTACAGGTGGAACAGAAGGCCTGCGTGACGGAGGAGATCACGCCGATCTCGCCTGCGCCGTCCTTGTAGCGCCAGCGCTCGGCGACCTCGCCGGTGTAGTTCGGGTCGACCGGCTCCAGCGGAGACAGGCGATCGATACGGGCGATGACGTCCTGCGAGGGCAGCACCTCGTCCATCTTCCAGCCGTTCGAGGCGCCCACGTCCATGAACTCGATGAAGCGCAGGATGTGGCCACTGTGACGGAAATGCGCGGCCATCGGCTCGATGTCGCCGTCGTTGGTGCCGCGCTTGACCACCATGTTGACCTTGATCGGCCCGAGGCCTACGGCCTGCGCGGCGGCGATGCCTTCCAGCACTTTCCCCACCGGATAGTCGGCGTCGTTCATGCGGCGGAACAGGGCGTCGTCCAGTGCATCCAGGCTGACGGTGACGCGATGCAGGCCGGCGTCCTTGAGCGAGCGCGCCAGCTTGGGCAGCAGCACGCCGTTGGTGGTCAGCGTCACCTCCACGCCGTCGAGCCGGGCCAGCATCTCGATCAGCCGTTCCACGTTCTTGCGCAGCAGCGGTTCGCCGCCGGTGATGCGGATCTTCTTCACGCCCCGGGCGACGAATAGCTTCGCCACCCGCAGGATCTCCTCGAAGCTCAGCAACTCGCGCCGCGGCAGGAAGGCGTAGTTGTCGTCGAACACCTCGCGCGGCATGCAGTAGATGCAGCGGAAGTTGCAGCGGTCGGTGACCGAGATGCGCAGGTCGCGCACGCTGCGCCCGCGGCGGTCGAACAAGGCCTCGCCCGCTGCGGGCACGTTCGCCCTTGCGTCGGTCGGAATCGCGACTGGGGCGTCGTGGATGGGGATGACTTTCATGTTCTTGTGGCTGCTGGGGTGTTCGGATTATGGATAGCGGCGCGGCGCGGTGCAATGATGCCGGTCAATCTTCGACTGTGACGGCGGGCCGAGGTGCCCGGGGCCGCAGGAGCGGCGGTGTATCATTCGCCTCCTGATCGAATCCGGCTTCTGGAGAACAACGACGATGGCCGAACCCAAGGCCCTGCCGGCATCGGCACTGCGCACCTACTGCGACCCCGCCTGTTTCACTTTCGATACGACCGACGCCCTGACCAGCCACGCTGGCGACCTGGGCCAGGCCCGCGCCGTCGAGGCCATCCAGTTCGGGCTGGCCATGGGCCACAGCGGCTACCACGTGTTCGTGCTGGGCGAGCCGGGCAGCGGCAAGCATGCCACCACCTTCCGCCTGCTGCGCGAGCGCGCGGCGAGCGAGCCGGTCCCGCCGGACCTGTGCTACCTGCACAACTTCGACGAGGCGCTCAAGCCGCGCCTGCTCACTTTGCCGGCGGGCCGCGGTGCCGCGCTGCGCGCCCACATGCAGACCTTCATCCGCGAACTGGGGCCTGCGCTGGGCGCCGCCCTGGACAGTGATGCGCATACCGAGCGTGTCGAGGCCTTGCAGACCGCGCACAAGGCGCGCGAGGAAGGCGCGTTGAAGGAGCTGAGCGAGGGCTGCGCGGCCGAATCGATCTCGCTGCTGCAGACACCCGAAGGCTTCGTCTTCGCGCCCACGCGCGATGGCGAGGTGATGTCGCCCGAAGCGTTCGATGCGCTGCCCGAGGACGAGCGCAACGCCATCGAAGCCCGCGTCACCGCCTGGAGCGAGAGGCTCGAGGACCTGCTCAACGATTTCCCCGGCTGGCGCAAGGCGGTGCGCGAGTCGATCGAACGCGCAGAGACCGAAGTGCTCGGCCCCGCGGTGTCGCACCTGCTGCGCGAGGTGCGCGAGGCCCATGCCGACCTGCCCGAGGTGCTCGCCTTCCTCGACGCCGTGCACAAGAACGTGCTCGACAGCGCGATCAAGGGCACGATGCTCGAGGAGGAAGACGAGGACATCGCCGAGCCCGAGGAGGCGAACCGCTACCAGCGCTATCAGGTGAAGCTGCTGGTGGATCACTCGGCCTCGCAGGGAGCGCCGGTGGTGTTCGAGAACAACCCCGGTTACGGCAACCTGATCGGCCGCATCGAGCACGTGGTGCAGCAGGGCAACCAGGTCACCCACTTCAACCTGATCCGCGCCGGCGCGCTGCACCGGGCCAACGGCGGCTACCTCGTGGTCGATGCCGAGCGCCTGCTGACCCAGCCCTACGCCTGGGAGGGACTGAAGCGCTGCCTGCGCGCGGGCGAGATCCGCATCGAGCCGCCGGCCGAGGCCCAGGGCTGGAGCGGCGCGCTGACGCTGGAGCCCGAGGCCGTGCCGAGCGCGCTGAAGGTGGTGCTGATCGGCGACCGCGACATCTACTACCTGCTGATGGATAACGACCCGGAGTTCGCCGACCTGTTCAAGGTGGCGGCCGACTTCGACGACGACCTGCCGCGCACGCCCGAGAACGAATGCGAATACGCGCGCCTGATGGCGCTGCTGGTCCGTGGCGCGAAGCTGCTGCCGATCGACCGCAGCGGGGTGGCACGGCTGGTGGAGGAGGGCGCGCGCCTGGCCGAGGATGCCGGTCGCCTGTCGCTCAACACGCGGGCGCTTTCGGACCTGATGCGCGAGGCCGATCACCAGGCCCGCCTGAAAGGTCTCGCCGCCACCGGTCGGACCGAGGTGGAGGCGGCACTGGCCGCGCGGGCGCGGCGCTGCAACCGCTATCCGACGCGGGTGCGCGAGTCCATCCTCGACGGCACCACGCTGATCTCCACCGACGGCGAGCGCGCCGGGCAGATCAACGGTCTGGTGGTGGTCGAACTGGCCGGCGAGCGCTTCGGCCATCCGGTGCGCATCACCGCCACGGTGCGCATGGGCGAGGGCGACGTCGTCGATATCGAGCGCGAAACCGAGCTGGGCGGTGCCATCCACTCCAAGGGCGTGCTGATCCTGTCGGCCTTCCTGGCGGCGCGCTATGCCCGCCACCAGCCGATGTCGCTGTCGGCCAGTCTGGTCTTCGAGCAGTCCTACGCGCCGGTCGAGGGCGACTCGGCCTCGCTGGCCGAGCTGTGCGCGCTGCTGTCGGCGCTGACGCAGATTCCCATCCAGCAGCGCTTCGCCATCACCGGCTCGGTGAACCAGTTCGGCGAGGTACAGGTGATCGGTGGCGTCAACGAGAAGATCGAAGGCTTCTACGACCTGTGCAAGGCGCGCGGGCTGGATGGCGGCCACGGCGTCGTCATCCCGGCCGCGAGCGTGCGCCACCTGATGTTGCGCGAGGACGTGGTGCAGGCGGCGGCCGAGGGCCGGTTCCACATCTACGCGGTGAAGACGGTCGATGAGGCGATGAGCGTGCTGACCGGCGTGGCCGCGGGCGAGCCCGATTCGAAGGGCGTGATCCCGAAAGGCACGCTGAACCACAAGGTCGCCACCGTGCTGGCCGAGATGACGGCGGCGCGCCACGCGCATTCCGACGCCGAGGGCTCGGCCGGCTCGCGCCAGCACCGCCGCCGGCACGGGGTCTGAGTCAGCTATCAGGCGCGAGCATGTTCATGATCAGGCGGACCATGGTGTCCTTGTTGGAGGGTGCGGATTCGGCCACTAACAGGGCGAGCGCGGCGAGGCCGATGTCGTTGATTACCGGCTGGCCGGCAGCATCCAGCAGGCGGCCATTGCGGTTGAGAAAATCCACGAACAGGAAGGCGCCGCTGCGTTTGTTGCCATCGGAGAATGGGTGGTTCTTGATGACGAAGTAGAGTAGGTGTGCTGCCTTGGTTTCGACGCTGGGGTAGGCGGGTTCGCCGAACACCGTCTGGTCCAGATTGCCGAGCAGTGCGACGAACGCCTCCTCGCGCTCGAGCGCGAAGAGGTCGGAGGCCTCTCCGCGAGCCATCAGTTCGGCCTTGAGCCTTGTGAGCGCGGTGCGTGCTTCGTCGAGCGTCGGCAGCACACCGCCGCGCTGCTCGCGCGGTTCGGCCAGCAGTCCTTCGTCGTAGCGTTGCAGAAGGAGGAAGGTTTGTGCATAACGGGTAACGATGTCCACCAACCCGCGCCCGGTATCGGCCAGCAGTGCCGGGCTCTGCGCAGCCTTCTTCACCAACTGCAGGGCGGCCTCTAGTTCGCGCGCGTTTGCTTCGAACCGCAGGCGGTTGAGCGTGTAGCCCTGGGTCAGGTGCTCGCGCAGGGTATGGGTAGCCCATTGGCGGAAGCGAGTGCCTTGTCTCGATTTCACCCGGTAGCCAACGGAGATGATTACATCGAGGTTGTAGAACTTCACCGGTTTGTCTGACCCGGCAATGTGCAAATTTTGCACATTGCCTTCTTCCTGTAGCTCACCCTCGGCGAAGACGTTGCGCAGGTGCTTGCTCACGACGGAGCGCTCTCGCCCGAAAAGCTTCGCCATCTGCTCCTGACGCAGCCAGACGCTTTCACCTGACAGTCGTACCTCGGTCACTGCGGTGCCGTCTTCGGCTTGGTAGATCAGGATATTGGGGTCAGTGTCCGCCGTCATGATGCGCTTCGTTCTCAAGCCAGCATCATAGCTCGCTGGAGAGGTTGTGGTGGTTCAGACTCAGACGCCGAAGCTGGCCATCCTGCCAGCGCCCGAGCAGCGCCAGGGCCGTCATCGCGCCGAGCAGCGCCATCAGCATGTCGGCCTGGGCGTCCCAGGGGTCGCCCTGCATGCCGATGAACTCCACCGAACCGCCGCCCCAGAAGACCGCCGCAGCCCATTCCACCAGCTCGTAGGTGGCGCTGATGCCGAGGCAGCTCGCGACGACGAGGAAGGACAGCCATTTTCCGGGGCGCAGCGGCGAGGTGCGCAGCAGCAGTTCGCGCCCGAGGATGGCCGGCGTGACACCCTGGAAGAAGTGGCCGAAGCGGTCGTAGGGGTTGCGCGCGAGATCGAACATCTCCTGCACGACGTTGCCGAGCGGCACCCGCGAATAGGTGTAGGCCCCGCCCATGATCAGGATCAGCGAGAACAAGGCGATCAGGCCGTAGGTCAGCGGTGTGAGCGGAAACCGGCGTGCGGTGGCGACCAGGATGGGCAGGGCGATGAGCACCGGCATGACTTCGGCCCACCACACGCTGCGGTCGTGCGGGGCGATGCCGGACAGTGCGAGGGCGACGAGGACGAGGACCAGCAGGGCGACGCGCAGGCTCATCGGACGATCTGGATCAGGGCAATGGGAAGGGCAGTATGCCTGTCTCGTGCCCGTTCAGTGTCTGGGTGGCGAAGTCGTAGTCGGCGATGCGGCTCAGCCGCCCGCCGATCACGGGGGCCGCGTAGCCGAGCAGGCTGAGGCGGGCGATGTGCAGGCGCAGCGGGGCGCCGGGGCGGAAATCGGCCAGCCGCGCACGCACTGCGTCCAGCGGCCAGGTACCGCCATACAGGCCGGTCGTGACGTGGGGCGTGTAGTCGTCGCGCGCCAGCGGGTGGGTGCCGGGCTGCAGGCAGTGGCGCAGCGCGGCGATGCGCGCGCCGGGGTCATGCACCGTCAGGTAGGGCGCCGAGGTGAAGCCGTCCAGTGCGCCGATCCCGATCACGAAGGGCTTGGGCGCGAGGCGGCGAAGCGCGTCGATCTGTCCCTGCAGCAGTGTGAGGCCGAAGTCGTCGTCGTGGCGCGGAGCTGCGCTCGGGAAGCCGCACAGGCTCAGCGTGATGTGGGGCTGGCGCACATAATCATCGAGCAGCAGGCCCGACAGGTGGTGTTGCGCCTGGGTGACGCGCTCGCGAACCGACTCGACATCCACGTCGAGCGCCCACAGCACGTAGTGGGGGCGGCCGAGATGCCATTCGGGAAAATCGCGGCGGACGTTGCGCAGCGTGGTGCCGGCGTGCGGCGGTACGGCGTGAATGGCGTCCATGAGTCTGCAGCGTGTATCTGGGCGGGGAAGGGATGATCGTGTCGGGCGCCGGTGGGAGGCCGGCGCGGCGTTCACCTCGGTCAGCAGGCGCCGGATTCTGCCAGTGCAGGGCGGAATTGCACGTCGGCGGCCTCCTCGGCGTAGCGCTCCCTGATCTCCAGGATTGCGGCGAGCCGGTCGATGAAGAGATCGACCAGCACCGGGTCGAAGTGCCTGCCCTTCTCCCTTTGCAGGAGGGCGATCGCGTCGTCTACCGTCCAGGCCTTCTTGTAGGGGCGTACCGACGTCAGGGCATCGAAGACATCGGCGATGGCCACGATGCGGGCTTCGATGGGAATCGCCTCGCCGGCCAGCCCGGCCGGGTAGCCGCTGCCATCGTATTTCTCATGGTGGGCGAGGGCGATGCTGCGGGCCATGCGCAACAAGGGCGAGTCGTGTTCGCCGAGGATTTCGGCGCCCATGCGCACATGCTCCTGCATGATGCTGCGCTCGGTCTCGTCCAGCGGCCCCGCCTTGAGAAGCACGGCATCGGGAATTCCGATCTTGCCGATGTCGTGCATCGGGGCCGCATTCATGATCTCTTCTGCGCGCGCTTCGCCAAGGCCGGCAGCGAGCGCGAGGATGCGCGAGTAGTGGCTCATGCGAACCACATGCAGGCCGGTTTCGTTGTCGCGATATTCGGCGGCGCGCCCCAGGCACTGGATGATCTGCAGGCGGGTCTGCTGCAGTTCGTCCACCCGCACCAGCGACAGATGCGTCCTGACGCGGGCGCGGACCACAGCCGGGCTGACCGGCTTGGTGATGTAATCGACGGCGCCGGCATCGAATCCGGCGGATTCGTCGCTGGCCTCGCTGAGGGCGGTCACGAAGATCACGGGAATGGCCCGCGTCGTCGTACCGGACTTGAGCCGAAGGCAGGTTTCGAGGCCGTTGAGCCCGGGCATCATGACGTCGAGCAGGATCAGGTGCGGGCGCTCGTCGGCGGCGAGCTGCAGGGCCTTCTCGCCGTCGCGGGCGAACAGCAGGCGGTAGTCGCCCTGCAGGATCTGTCGCAGGACTTGCAGGTTGATCGGTTCGTCGTCGACGACAAGGATCTTGGGTCGTTCGTCCAGCGTCGTCATCAGGTGCTTCCTTCGGTGGTGTAGCGCATCTGCAGGGCTGTGATGGCATGCCGTGCTGCATCGAAATCGAACGCGTCGATGGCTCGGTTCAAGGGGGTGAGGTCGGCAGCCGGGAGCGTTTCTGCAAGCGCGGCCAATGATGCCTCGGCGAGTTCGCCATGGGCGAGCGCCACGTCCAGCTTCTGCAAGGCGATGAGCGCGGCTGGCCTGTCGGCGTCGGCAAAGGGGGGCGATGGCGCGATTTCCCTTGCGCCATCGACGTGGCCGAGCGTTTCGCCGACGTTGATCAGCTCGTCCGCGAGGCGATTGAGCATGGACGGAATCGCCGACGTGTCCTCGGGCGGCTGTGTCCGCTCGATCGCATCGCTGATGCCGGCGACGCGGGACAGCGCCAGGTTGGCTGCCGCCCCCTTGACCCGGTGGGCATGGGCGGCGAGTTCGACGGGTTTCTCCAGCGCCGCCCGCATGCGATGGACGATGTCGCCGAAGTCTTCGAGGAACTGGCGGATGGCCGCAGCGTGACGCTGTTCGCTGCCCCACAGCTGGCGCCCTTTCTCCCAGTCGATGACCGAGCCGCGGACGTTGAGCGCGAGGACGGGCTGCGTCGGGACGGACTGCCCGACGGGCAGGCCAAGAACGCGGGCGATTTCGCGGGTCAGAAGGTGCAACTCGACCGGCTTGCTCGCGAAGCCGTCCATGCCGGACGCGCGGGCCGCGCGCGTGTCCTCTTCGAGGACGCTGGCGGTCAGGGCGACGATGGGGGTTGGCGAGCGCCCGGTCTCGTGCTCGATGCGCCGGATCCGGCGGCTGGCATCGAGACCGTTGAGGACAGGCATCTGCACGTCCATGAGGATGAGATCGAACTGTCCGCTGACGAACGCGGAAACGGCCTCTTCCCCATTGTTGACGGTGCTCACGGCATGGCCGAGGCGGCTCAGCGTGAGTTGCATGAGTTCCAGGTTCTGCGGGACGTCGTCGGCCACCAGCAGCTTCAGCGGAGGCAGGTCGATCGGGGTCTGTTCCTCGGCCACCGCAACGGTGTCGCCGATGGGCAAGGGCAGCTCGACGTGGAACTGGCTGCCGACGCCGAGTTCGCTTTCCACCCAGATGCGCCCGTGCATCAGCTCGATGAGCTGGCGGGCGATGGTGGTGCCGAGACCGGTTCCGCCGAAGCGGCGGGTCATGGATGCGTCCGCCTGGGCGAACGGATCGAAAATCCGGTCGATGCGATCGGCGGCAATGCCGATGCCGGTATCGCTGACGGTGAGATGGACCACGTCCCGGTCCAGCCTGACACTGACTTCGACCTGGCCGGTTTCGGTGAACTTGATCGCGTTGCCGACCAGATTGGTCAGGATCTGCCGGATGCGCAGCGTGTCGCCGCGGAAGAACTCCGGCGCGCGCTCGGGATAGTCCAGCCCCAGCATCAGGCCCTTGGCTTGCGCATTGATGCGTAGCGACGCGAGCACCTGCATGCACAGATCGCGCAGGGAAAAGTCCGTGATCTCGAGCTCGATGGCGCCGCGCTCGAACTTGGCGGTATCGAGGATGTCGTTCAGCAGTGCCAGCAGGGAGCGGGCCGAGGTACGAACGGTGTCGAGGTGACGCCGCTGGGCGTCGCTTGCGGGGTCGGCCAGGAGCAGCTCGGTAAAGCCGATGATGGCGTTCATCGGGGTACGGATCTCGTGGCTCATGTTGGCGAGGAAGGTGCTCTTCGCGGCCGCCGCCTGCTCGGCCTTGGCCTTGGCCTCGCGCAGTTCCTGTTCCATGGCGTGGCGCTCGGAGAGGTCGCTGGCCAGCTTGATGATCTTGTACGGGCGCCCATCCGGATCGAAGATGGGGTTGTAGCTGCCGTGGATCCAGATGTGCCGGCCGTCCTTGCCGATGCGGTGGAAGTCACCCGACGCATGGGTTCCTCGTCGCAGTGCCTCCCAGAGCTGCTCGTAGGCCGGGGATTCCGGTTCGTCTGCGGCACACAGGATTGCGTGTTGTTGTCCGACCAGCTCGTCCAGCCGGTAACCCGTCATGTCCAGGAAGTTCGGATTGGCATGCAGGATCCTGCCCTCGAGATCGAGTTCGATGACGGCGAGCGAGCGGCTGATGGCGTCGACGACGCCTTCGAACTCGGCACCGCGGCGCTTGTTGTCGGTGATGTCGATGATCACGCCATCGAGCCAGTCGACCTGACCGCCGGCTCCACGGACGGCGCAGGCACTCTCGGACACCCAATGCTCCCGGCCGCTGCGGTCGATGATGCGGTACTCGATCATGTACGAACGCTCGGCGCCTATCGCATCGTGGACCGTTGCCGTGATCCATGCGCGGTCGTCCGGGTGGATCAGCCCGGCAAGATGCTGCCTGCCAGCGGTGAAATCTTCAGGGAGCCAGCCCGTCAGGGTTTCGACGCCCTCGCTGATGAACAGCATGCTCCAGTCCGCGTCCACGCGGCAGCGGAAGGCAACGCCCGGCAGGTTGCCGATCAGCGAACGGTATTGCTGCTCGCTATGCCGCAGGGCCGCTTCCATCCGGTGGCGATCGCTGATGTCGGTGACGAAGCCGACAAACAGGGTTTCGCTTCCGATGACCGCCTTGCCGATCGCCAGTCTCAGCGGGAAGCGCGTGCCATCCTTGCGTTCGCCAATGACCTCGCGCCCCTTGCCGATGATCTTCGGCACGCCCCCCTGCCTGTAGTTGTGCAGGTAAGTGTCGTGCTGGCTGCGATCCGCTTCGGGCATCAGCATCTTGACGTTGCGGCCGATGACCTCGTCTGCCGCCCAGCCGAAGATGGTTTCGGCAGCGCGGTTGAAGGCACGGACGATACCCCGGCTGTCGATGGTGATGATGCCGTCCACCGCGGTATCGACAATGGTGCGCACCCGCGCTTCGTTTTGCACCATGCGCCGGTACATGGCCCTGTAGCGCAGCAGCATGTTGACGCCGCCGGTGACCAGGATGGCAAGGACGGTGATCCCTGCGATCGACAGCGCGAGGTATGCGTTCGAACCGGCGGTCGGGTCGGGCTCTGCCGGCATGATGAAGCGCGCGGCGTTCATGCCCACGTAGTGCATGCTGGAGATTGCAATTCCGAGCACGGAGCCGCTCAGGATGTTGATCTGGCTTTCGCCGAGGCGCAGTTGCGTGGTCAGACCGAAGCGCAACCACAGGGCCAGGATGGAAAGCGCGACCGCGACCAGGATCGAGACGCCGAACATCGACGGTTCGAAGCGCAGCTCGACCGAGTTGTGAATGGCGGCCATGCCGCTGTAGTGCATGACGCCGATGCCGGCCCCGACCGAAATCCCGCCCGCAATGAGCTGCCAGCGGGTGATGCGGTCCCGTGCGAGAAGTTGCAGCGCGATCCAGGACGCGGCGAAGCTCGGAAGCATCGACAACAGGGTGATGACCGGATCGTAGCGGGCCGTGCTGCAGATGCTGAACGCCAGCATGCCGATGAAGTGGATCGACCAGACGCCCGAGCCAAGCACGAAGGCGCCGGAGAGCAGGGCGATCTGCCTGCCGTGCGCGCGCGCGTCTGTCCGCGCCGCGCCTGCCAGCTGCATGGCCATGACGCCCGCGAGGACGGCGACAAACAAGGACACTGCCACGAGCGGGAGTTCATATTCGCCCTGGGACAGGTAAAGGACCTGGCTGTCGAGCAGGAAGAGGCGATCCAGTTGCATTGTGGCGGGAGAGTTTTTCTTGTGCCGCGCGAAGGAGGGCGCCTCGCGATCCGATCCCGGGATTCTAAAGCGCTCTAACGCGGGATCTGGAGACAAGCGTCACGATGATCGTCAACGAGACGGTGGAGGATGCACCATCGCTGACGCGTGTGCCGATCTGGGAGCGCCGGATACCGTGCGCAGGACGTTTGTCGGCTTCCAGCGATATCCATATCAAGGGTAGGCGCTCGTTGGCGTGGCGGACGGGCGTGAGAGCCCACCGGAGCGGGCCGGCGACGCGAACCGACTGGCAGAGGGGTATGGGAGCCGCGAAGTCACACCTTCAGCGCTTCCGGCCACAGGAAATACAGCCCGAATTTCTTGCTCATCCGAAACTCGCCGCCCGCTTCTTTGCATATGACGTTGGAGATGCTGAATGTTAGCCGACCAGATCCCGACAGGTAGTGATCTGTGCCTCGGATGGGTGCAATTCGGGAGGAGGGGCAGTCTCGCAGCGTCGGCCATTTGAGCGCGGGTGAGGGCAGATCGGGCAGAGGTGATCGGCCCGGTGTTTCAGGCAGACAGGCGGTTCCCTCGCCGTCGGAGGGCATGCCATCATGCGGGGCCTCACAAACACGCGGATGGGTCAATGTGCCCGTACTTCAGTCTTTCCCAATCATCCTCGCGCTTCTCGTCACGCTGACGCTTCACGGATGCGCGGTCGTCACCGTTGCAGGCGCAGCTGTATCCGTGACCGCGACGGCCGTCAGCGTCACCGCAAGTGCGGTTGAGACCACCGTCGACGTCGCTGCAGCAGGCGTGAATGCTGTTGTTGGTGATGATGAAGAAGAGTCGGACGCGGACTGACTGCCCGCGAAGACGTCGTTGGCTAGTGCTCTGCGTGATCTGGATGGTCCGAGGAGCGAGGGCTGATCGTCTGCGGTCGCCGTAGGGCTGCCGTCAGTTCGGTTGGGCGCAAGGCAAGGTCGAAGGGCTGCAGGGGCGGGTTCGGCGTGTGAGAAGCCCACAGGCGCCACCAGAACGGCCCAGTTCGGCCAGCCGACCATCAGGAGGGCATAGGACGCAGTGCGCAAGAAACGGCGCAGATGTCCGCGCTGATACCCGGTGAACGAAAAATGCCATCCCGAAGGATGGCATTCTCGTTTTAAGCTGGCTCCCCGACCTGGGCTCGAACCAGGGACCTACGGATTAACAGTCCGGCGCTCTACCGACTGAGCTATCGGGGAATTACCTTTTTGCAGCGTGGGCTGCGACTTGCTGTTCCTGTGGGAAACACCAAGTTCTGAAACTTGGCTCCCCGACCTGGGCTCGAACCAGGGACCTACGGATTAACAGTCCGGCGCTCTACCGACTGAGCTATCGGGGAACAGAGGCGCGCATTGTAGGTAGGGTGCGCCTTTGCGTCAAGGCGGGGTGAGGATTTTTTTGTGTCCTCGCCCCGCCCGGATCAAGCGAAGATCAGCCCTTGACGACCTGGGCGATGGCCTTGGCGACGTAGCCGATGTTCTTCGAGTTCAGCGCGGCCAGGCAGATGCGGCCGGTGGACACGGCGTAGATGCCGAAGTCGGACTTCAGCTTCTCGACCTGGTCGACGGTGAGGCCGGTGTAGGAGAACATGCCGCGCTGCTTGATGACGAAGGAGAAGTCCTGCGCCACGCCTTCGGCCTTGAGCTGCTCGACGAGGCTGGTGCGCATGCTGCGGATGCGGTCGCGCATGCCGGCCAGCTCGTCTTCCCACATCTGGCGCAGTTCGGGCGAGTTCAGCACTGCGGCGACGATGGCGCCACCGTGGATCGGCGGGTTGGAGTAGTTGGTGCGGATCACGCGCTTGACCTGCGACAGCACGCGGCCGGCTTCTTCCTTGCTGGCGGTGACGATCGAGAGTGCGCCGACGCGTTCGCCGTAGAGCGAGAAGCTCTTGGAGAAGGAGCTGGAGACGAAGAACTGCAGGCCGCTGGCCGAGAACGCGCGCACGGCCACGGCGTCGGCGTCGATGCCGTCGGCGAAGCCCTGGTAGGCCATGTCGAGGAAGGGGACCAGACCGCGGCTGCGGCACACGGCGACCACTTCATCCCACTGGGCGTCCGACAGGTCGGCGCCGGTCGGGTTGTGGCAGCAGGCGTGCAGCACGATGATCGAGCCGGCGGGCGCGGCTTCGAGGCTGGCCTTCATGCCGGCGAAGTTCACGCCACGAGTGGCGGCGTCGTAGTAGGCGTAGTTCTGGACCGGGAAGCCGGCGGATTCGAACAGCGCGCGGTGGTTCTCCCAGCTCGGGTCGGAGATGTAGACGCTGGCGTTCGGCAGCAGGCGCTTGAGGTAATCCGCGCCGACCTTCAGCGCGCCGGTGCCGCCCAGGGCTTCGACGGTGACGACCTGGCCGCTGGTGGCCAGTGCCGAGTCCTTGCCGAACAGCAGGTTCTGCACCGCGCTGTTGTAGGCGACAGGGCCTTCGATCGGCTGGTAGCCGCGCGGCGGCATGGCTTCGAGGCGGGCCTTTTCGGCGGCACGCACGGCAGCCAGCAGCGGGATCTTGCCGTTGTCGTCGTAGTAGACGCCGACGCCGAGGTTGACCTTCTCGGCACGGGTGTCGGCGGCGAAGGCCTCGTTCAGGCCAAGGATCGGGTCACGGGGCGCCATCTCGACGGCGGCGAAGATCGAAGCGGACATGAGGACTCCAGTCGTTCCAGTGGGGCAGCAATGGTCTCGTGCGGCAGGATCGGCAATGTGCCGTGCCTTGCGGCGCGATTTGGGAAATAATCGGCGTTTTCGTCCGGTGCTGCCGTGCGGCGATGCACCGGAATAGAGCGGGAATTTTAGCATGACGAGTCAAGGCAATAGCGCCGGAAACGATGCGCCGCAGCAAGGTGCGCAGGGTGGGCAGGTGGTCACCTTCGAGGGCAGCCCCTTCCGCCTGCACCAGCCGTTTCCGCCTGCCGGCGACCAGCCCGAGGCGATCCGCCTGCTGTGCGAGGGCGTGGAGGATGGCCTGATGTACCAGACCCTGCTCGGCGTGACCGGCTCGGGCAAGACCTACACCATGGCCAACGTCATCGCCCGGATGGGCCGCCCGGCACTGGTGCTGGCGCCGAACAAGACGCTGGCGGCGCAGTTGTACGCCGAGTTCAAGGAGTTCCTGCCCGAGAACGCGGTCGAGTACTTCGTCAGCTACTACGACTACTATCAGCCCGAGGCCTACGTGCCCTCGCGCGACCTTTTCATCGAGAAGGACTCTTCGATCAACGAGCACATCGAGCAGATGCGGCTGTCAGCGACCAAGAGCCTGATGGAGCGGCGCGACGTGGTCATCGTGGCCACGGTGTCGTGCATCTACGGCATCGGCGACCCGGTCGATTACCACGCGATGATCCTGCACCTGCGCGAAGGCGAGCGCATGGCGCACCGCGACCTCATCCAGCGCCTGGTGGCGATGCAGTACACCCGCGCCGACATCGACTTTCGCCGCGGCACTTTCCGCGTGCGCGGCGACGTGATCGACGTCTTTCCGGCGGAGAACGCCGAGCTCGCGGTGCGCATCGAGATGTTCGACGACGAGATCGAACACCTGACCCTGTTCGACCCGCTCACCGGGCATCTGAAGCACAAGCTGGCGCGCTTCACCGTGTATCCGTCCAGCCACTACGTGACGCCGCGCGCCACGGTGCTGCAGGCGATCGAGGCGATCAAGGAGGAGCTGAAGGAGCGCATCGCGCTGTTCCAGCGCGAGGGCAAGCTGGTGGAGGCGCAGCGCATCGAGCAGCGCACCCGCTTCGACCTCGAGATGTTGAACGAGATGGGTTTCTGCAAGGGCATCGAGAATTACTCGCGTCATCTGTCTGGCCGCGGGCCGGGCGAGCCGCCGCCGACCTTGATCGACTATCTGCCGCAGGACGCACTGCTGTTCATCGACGAGTCGCACGTCGCCATCGGCCAGGTGGGCGGCATGTACAAGGGCGACCGCTCGCGCAAGGAGAACCTCGTCGGTTACGGCTTCCGCCTCCCATCCGCGCTGGACAACCGGCCGCTGAAGTTCGACGAGTTCGAGCGCCTGATGCCGCAGACCGTTTTCGTGTCGGCGACGCCGGCGAAGTACGAGGAGGAACACCAGGGGCAGGTGGTGGAGCAGGTGGTGCGCCCGACCGGCCTGATTGATCCGGTGGTCGAGGTGCGCCCGGCAATGACGCAGGTGGATGACCTGCTCTCCGAGATCAAAAAGCGGCTCGAGGTGAACGAGCGCGTGCTGGTCACCGTGCTGACCAAGCGCATGGCCGAGGACCTCACCGACTACCTCGCCGACAACGGCATCCGCGTGCGCTACCTGCACTCCGACATCGACACCGTGGAACGGGTCGAGATCATCCGCGACCTGCGCCTGGGCGAGTTCGACGTGCTGGTCGGGATCAACCTGCTGCGCGAGGGCTTGGACATCCCCGAGGTGTCGCTGGTGACCATCCTCGATGCGGACAAGGAGGGCTTCCTGCGCTCCGAGCGTTCGCTGATCCAGACCATCGGTCGCGCTGCGCGCCACCTGCATGGCACCGCCATCCTCTACGCCGACCGCATGACCGACTCGATGAAGGCCGCCATCGGCGAGACCGAGCGCCGCCGGCAGAAGCAGATCGCCTTCAATGAGGCCAACGGCATCGTGCCCAAGTCGGTGACGAAACGCATCAAGGACATCATCGACGGGGTCTATGATTCGGATGGAGCCAAGCGCGATGCCGCACGCGTGGCCGAGAAGGATGCCGATTATGCGGTGATGGACGAGAAGGCACTGGCGCGGGCGATCAAGCGCCTGGAAAAAGAGATGCAGGAACACGCCCGCAACCTGGAGTTCGAGAAGGCCGCTGCAGCGCGCGACGAGCTGTTCAAGCTCCGCCAGCGCGCATTTGGCGCAGACCAGCACGGCAGCGTCTGACGAGGAGGAGACGAAGAATGACGAAGATCCTGTTCGTATGCACGGGCAACATCTGCCGCTCGCCGACGGCGGAGGCGGTGGCGCGGCATTTCATCAGCACGGGCGGGCTGGACGGGCTGATCGAGGTCGACTCGGCCGGGACGCACGGTTACCACGTGGGCGAGGCGCCCGATCCGCGCACGCGCAAGGCGGCGCAGCTGCGTGGCTACGATCTGTCGGCCTTGCGCGCGCGCAAGCTGGATCCCTTCGATTTCCAGCGTTTCGACCTGCTGCTGGCGATGGATCGCGGGCACCTGGAGACGATGCGCCGCTTGTGTCCCGAGGTCTATCGTCCGCGACTCGGGCTGTTCATGGAGTACGCGCGCAACAGCGAGTACGACGAAGTGCCCGATCCCTACTACGGTGGGCCACGGGGCTTCGATGTGGTGCTGGACATGTGCGAGGACGGCGTGAAGGGGCTGCTGGAGACCGTGACCGCGCGCGCTTGAACTGTCGCTGCCTGGCGTCATGCCGCCAGCGGGCCGACCATGAAAAAAGGTTCATCGCGCCTTTCCGGGGAAGGCGGCCTTGATCTTCAGGAAGAAATAGGCTGAATCCCGGAACCCGTAGGCCATACGCTTGATGACCTTAATGCGGTTGTTGACGCCCTCGAGAATGCTGGTGTTCAAGGGAAAGATGGCTGAGGCGAGGATGCCACGCAGGTACTTTCGGAGTCGCTTTGCAAAGGCGATCGCCGGCGCGATGCCGCTTTCGATCGCCAGGCGGTACCAGTCTTTCCATCTTCGGGCGCCGTCTCTGATCGATGGCGCAAACCAGATTTCCTTGATGGCGGTCTTCAGCAGATAGACGGTAGCCAGCGGTGCGTTGGCCGCCAGCAGTTCCTCGAGCTTGACCGCCTGCTCGTTGCCCAGGTTGTCGCGGTTGCGCAGCAGCAACCAGCGCGAGCGCTTGATGACCTGACGTTGTGCGGGCGCACTGCGCAAGGCATTGGCCTGATCGACGCGCACCCGGTCGACGACCTCCCGACCAAAGCGGGCGACGACATGGAACAAGTCATAGACGACTTCGGCGTTCGGGCAATGGGCGCGCACCTCCAGATCGAAGGCGGTGTTCATGTCCATTGCGACCGCCTCGATGTGCTGACAGCCCTCTTTGCCCAGCAATTCGAAGAAGGGCCGGATCGCCTCGCGGCTGTTGCCTTCGCCGACCCACAACACGCGCATACGTTCAGCATCCATGATCACCGTCGCGTAGCGGTGCCCCTTGTGCAGCGCGAACTCGTCCATCACCAACCGACGCACGCCCTGCGCATCGAAAGTGCCATACCGGGTCTGCAGACGCCGATGGTCGATGCGCTTGATGGTGTGCCAGTGCAAGCCCGTGAGTTGGGCGACGTGGGCGATCGGCAGGATCTGCACCAGCGCCTCGATCCAGGCGCGTAATCGGTGTGTGATGCGCTCACCCGTGTCGAGCCAGCTCAGGCGCTCGGCCGCCCGTGCGCCACACTGGTAACAGTCGAGGCGGCGAATCGGCACATCCAGCCAGACGCGTCGATCGAACCAGTCTCGATCGCGCACCCGGCGTCGCCGGCGCTCGTGGAGCAGAACACAGTCGCTACCGCAGCGCCCACATCGCGGGCGGTGTGAGGGGTCTTCAGCGAGGGTGAGAAGGAGCGAACCGTCGGCTCGCTCCTGGCATGAATCGACGAGGCGGCCTTCCCAGAAGACCACGCCCAACATAGCATCGCGCATGACGGGGAAGAGGAAGGGGATCGGTTTGTTTGGCGACTGCCAATCTACCAACCTCAGAACCGTCAACCACTACTTCCCCCAGATCGCGCGAAGAACCTGAAAAAAGGCCATCCTTGCGGATGGCCTTCGTGTTTGCGCAGTGCGCGCGACGCTTACTTGTTGGTCTCGACCTGCTGCAGCGGTTCCTCGGCGATGACCGGGGCCGGGCGCGGCTTGCGACCCAGGCGCACGGTCTGTTCCGGTGCGCCGGTGCCGAATGCGGCACGCTTGGACGGATCGGTCTCGATCATGATCAGGCCGCTTTCGGTCGGCGTCGTCGGCAGTTCGATCGGTGCGCTCGGCGCCAGCCTGGCTTCGGCCTCGCTTGCCGCCACAGGGGCTTCTTCGGTCGCCTGCGCGGCAACCGCACGCTCGATCAGCGTGGGCGCTTCCGCAGTGATGGCCGGCTCGGTCTCGACAGAAGTCACTTCGGCAGGCACCTCGGTTTCCGCGGCGACTCCGGTCTCGAGCTTCACCGGTGCCGGCGCGGCCTCGACCGACTCCTCTGCAGCGACCTCGACGGTCACCGCTTCGGCAACCGGCAGGGGCAGCGGAGCGGCTTCTTCGGCCGCGGCGGCTGGCTCGACCTCGGCCGGCTCGGCAGTGACCGTTGCGGCCACGATGGCTTCCTCGGTCACGGCAACCGGCGCGGCTTCGACCGCGGCAGCCGGGAAGGGCTCGGCGGCGGGCTCTTCGACGCGTGCCTGCTCAGTCGTCGGCGCAGGCGTCTCGACGGGCTCGACCGCCGCGACCGGGGGCGCCTCGATCTGAACGGGGACTGCTTCGGTGGTAGTGGTTTCAGCCTCGGGTGCCAGCTCGGCGGCGTCGCCCGCCAGCGCTTCTTCGGTGGCGACGCTGGTGCCAGTGCCCTGGGCTTCGCCGGAGCGGCGACCGCGACCACGGCCGCGGCGGCGGCGCTTCTCGCTGGGCGCGCCGTCTTCGCCTGCGGTCGGCTCGACGACAGCTGCTTCGGCGCTGACCGCGACCTCGGCTGCAACAACCGGCGCTGCGGCCTTCAGCAAGGCCTCGTTGCTCTCCGTTGCAGCGACCTCGACGGCGCGCTCGGCGTCTTCGGCACGCTGCCCGCGCTGACCGCGACCGCGACGGCCTTCGCCGCGCTCCTGACGTTCGCCCCGTTCCGGACGCTCGCCGCGTTCGGTCTTCTCGGCTTTCTCGGTCTGGACGGCACGTTGCGGCTTCTCGCTGCCTTCGGTGCGCTCCTGGCGCTCGCCGCGCTGGCCGCGTCCGCTCTGGGGCTCGCCATCGCGTTCGCCGCGGCGGCCCCGGTTGCCATTGCCGCGACGGCCTTCGCCGTTGCGTTCGCTGCGACCGCGGCCTTCACGCTTCGGAGCGGCTTCGATCACCGGCTCGGCGACGGGTTCGGCAGCCTGAGGCTTGCCGCCGGTAAACCAGCTCATGATGCGGGCGAGCAGGCCCTTCTGCACAGGTGCGACAGGCGCTTCCGCGGCAACGGGCGCAGGTGCGGCGACCGGAGCCGGCTGCGCGGGGGCGATGCCCTTCACCGCGGCCTCCTGGCGGGCCGGGCGCTCGTTGGCCTTGGACGGCAGGCGCTCCTCCTCCTCGGCGGGCTTCTGCACCATCTGGTAGCTGGCCAGCGCGATGTCCTCGGCGTTCAGCTGATCGTGGCGCAGGCGGATGATCTCGTGCGCCGGCGTTTCCAGATGACGGTTCGGCACGATGATGAGCTGCACCTTGTGGCGCATCTCGATGCGGGCGATATCGACGCGCTTCTCGTTGAGCAGGAAGGTGGCGACGTCGACCGGCACCTGCAGGTGCACCGCGCCGGTGTTCTCCTTCATCGCTTCCTCTTCGAGGATGCGCACGATGTGCAGCGCGGAAGATTCGGTGCTGCGGATGTGGCCGGTGCCGTTGCAGCGCGGGCAGGTGATGTAGCTGGTTTCGGCCAGCGCCGGGCGCAGGCGCTGACGCGACAGCTCGAGCAGGCCGAAGCGGCTGATCTTGCCGGTCTGCACGCGGGCGCGGTCGTGGCGCAGCGCGTCGCGCAGGCGGTTCTCGACCTCGCGCTGGTTCTTCTGCGACTCCATGTCGATGAAGTCGATGACGATCAGGCCGCCCAGGTCGCGCAGGCGCAGCTGGCGGGCGATCTCGTCGGCGGCCTCGCAGTTGGTGCGGAAGGCGGTTTCCTCGATGTCCGAGCCCTTGGTGGCGCGACCCGAGTTGACGTCGATCGACACCAGCGCTTCGGTGTGGTCAATGACCACGGCGCCGCCTGAGGGCAGTCCGACCTGGCGCGAGTAGGCCGATTCGATCTGGTGCTCGATCTGGAAGCGCGAGAACAGCGGCACGTCGTCGCTGTAGCGCTTCACGCGGCTGACGTTGCCCGGCATGACGTGGGCCATGAACTGGCGTGCCTGCTCATAGACGTCATCGGTGTCGATGAGGATCTCGCCGATGTCGGGCTGGAAGTAGTCGCGGATCGCGCGGATCACCAGGCTGCCTTCCTGGTAGATCAGGAAGGCGCCGTTCTGGCCCTGCGCGGCGCCTTCGATGGCGCGCCACAGCTGCATCAGGTAGTTGAGGTCCCACTCGAGCTCTTCGGCGCTGCGGCCGATGGCAGCGGTGCGGGCGATCAGGCTCATGCCCTGCGGCACGTCGAGCTGGTCCATGATCTCGCGCAGTTCGGCGCGCTCGTCGCCCTCGACGCGGCGCGATACGCCACCGCCGCGCGGGTTGTTGGGCATCAGCACCAGATAACGGCCAGCCAGCGAGATGTAGGTGGTGAGCGCCGCGCCCTTGTTGCCGCGTTCGTCCTTCTCGACCTGGACGATCAGCTCCTGGCCTTCCCTCAGCGCTTCCTTGATGGAGGCCTTGCCGGCGTCAACGCCAGGCTGGAAGTAGGAGCGGGAGATTTCCTTGAAGGGCAGGAAGCCATGGCGCTCGGCGCCATAGTCGACGAAAGCCGCTTCGAGGCTGGGCTCGATGCGGGTGATGACCGCCTTGTAGATGTTGCTCTTGCGTTCTTCTTTTGCGGCCGATTCGATATCGAGGTCGATCAGTTTCTGACCATCCACGATCGCGACGCGCAGTTCTTCGGCCTGCGTCGCATTGAAAAGCATGCGCTTCATTTGGATCGTTCTCCCGCGTCAAAAGCACGGGCAGGACGAACGGCGCGCACCATCGCGCTTTCCGGGTTCAGGAGCGATTGGGTAGGGCTTCTGCTGTCATCCGGTGGGTTTGTCGGGCTGTGATGGGTCGGCTGGTCGATATTCTCTTGCTCCCGCCGGCGCGCCGGGTAGGGCGGCCGGGCCGGAGCATTTGATCCTGCAAGTGCGAGTAACGCGTCAATATCCAACCCTGAGGCTGGATGGGTGTATCGAAGTTGGCGATTGCGTTACCATCGGCGCCTTTTTCGGCTTTGGATGGCACGCAGCGGTGACGCCGGGAGCGCTCTTCAGGGCTCATCGCCAGCAGTCTGCCGTCGTCGATCGGTATCGGCGTTTTGACGCACGAAACCTCGACGTGATGCACTTGGCTGGCAGCGACCGGGTCAACCGCCCGAAAGTATATTTCATGACGACTATCGAAGGCAAAAGCATTGCGGTAAGACACGAGCGTATCGACGAGGCTTCGGCCGGTCAGCGCATCGACAATTACCTGCTGCGCGTCGCCAAGGGCGTGCCCAAGAGCCACATCTATCGCATCCTGCGCAGCGGCGAGGTGCGCGTGAATGGCGGGCGGGTGCAGCAGACCTACCGTCTGGCGGAAGGCGACGAGGTGCGCATTCCGCCCATCCGCGTTGCCGAGCCGACCCGCAGCGCGCCCGCGCCCGCGGGCAAGCCCTTGCCCGTGGTGTTCGAGGACGAAGCACTGATCGTTATCGACAAGCCGGCGGGCAAGGCGGTGCATGGCGGTAGCGGCGTGAGCTATGGCGTGATCGAGCAGTTGCGCGTGCAGCGTCCGGAGGTGCGCATGCTCGAGCTTGCGCACCGCCTCGACCGCGAGACATCGGGCCTGCTGATTGTGGCGAAGAAGCGCTCGGCGCTGACCGCGCTGCACGACATGATGCGCGAGGGGCGCATCGAGAAGCGCTACCTGACGCTGGTGCCCGGGCGCTGGAACAATCCGCTGCAGCACGTGAAGGTGGCGCTGCACAAGTACCTGACCGGGGACGGCGAGCGGCGCGTGCGGGTCAGCGACGAGGGCAAGCCTGCGCACAGCATCGTCCGTCTCGTGCAGCGGTGGCGCGACTACAGCTTGCTCGAGGTCGAGCTCAAGACCGGCCGTACTCACCAGATCCGCGTGCATCTGGCGCATCTGGGCTTCCCGCTGTGCGGTGACGACAAGTACGGTGACTTCGCGCTCAACAAGCGGCTCGAAGGCGAGGGGCTGAAGCGCATGTTCCTGCATGCGGCGAAGCTGAAGTTCGCCCACCCGCTGACGGGCGAGGCCCTGTCCTTCGAGGCGCCGCTGCCTGAGGAGCTGCAGGGCTTCGTCGATCGGCTGGGCGCACCGGAGAAGAGCCATGGCTGAGCGTTTCGATCTGATCGTGTTCGACTGGGATGGCACGCTGATGGACTCTGCCGCGGCCATCGTGCATGCGATCCAGGCTTCGTGCCGCGATCTCGGTCTGCCCGAGCCGTCGGACGAGCATGCGCGCTACGTGATCGGACTGGGCCTCGGCGATGCCCTGCGTCACGCCGTCCCCGAGCTGCGCGAGTCCGACTATCCGCGCATGATCGAGCGCTACCGCCACCATTATCTTTCGCGCGACCACGAGCTCACGCTTTTCGACGGTGTCGAGGCGCTGCTCGCCGAACTGGCCGCTCGCGGCAGGATGCTCGGCGTGGCGACCGGCAAGAGCCGGGCGGGGCTGGACCGCGTGCTGGGCAACACCGGGCTGGGCGTGCATTTCCATGCCACCCGCTGCGCCGACGAGTGCTTCTCCAAGCCGCATCCGGCGATGCTCGACGAGTTGATGGACGAGCTTGGCGTGATGCCCGAGCACACGCTGATGGTGGGCGATACGACTCACGACCTGCAGATGGCGAAGAATGCGGGTGTCGCTGCGCTGGGGGTCAGCTTCGGGGCGCATCCGCGTGCCGCACTCGAGGCGGAGTCGCCGCTGGCCTGCGTGCCGACGCCTGGCGACATGGTGCGCTGGCTGCTCGGCCGCGCCTGAGCGGCGCGTCGGCCTTCAGGCGAGCAGCAGGAACAGGCTGGGGCGCTTTGCGAGTGCGGGATGTCCGGTCTTCTTCCAGTCGCGCACGCTGCGGGTCTGGAGCAGTTCGCCGGCCGTGCTGAGGTCGCAGGCCACGCACACGCGCGTTTCCGGCTTCAGCGTTTTCAGCAGGGCGTCGAACATCCGCTCGTTGCGGTACGGCGTCTCGATGAAGATCTGCGTGCGTCCTAGCTTGCGCGACTCGTCTTCGAGCGCGCGCAGCGTGGTGTCGCGTTCGGCTTCGTTCACCGGCAGGTAGCCGTGGAAAGCGAAGCTCTGGCCGTTGAGTCCGGAGCCCATCAGGCCGAGCAGGATCGACGACGGGCCGACCAGCGGTGCAACGCGGATGCCGAGCGCGTGTGCGCGGGCGACGAGGCGTGCGCCAGGGTCGGCGACGGCCGGACAGCCGGCGTCGGACATCAGGCCGATGTCGTGGCCCTCGAGCGCGGGGGCGAGCAGGGCGTCGAACTCGGCGTCTCTTGCGCTGGCAGGGTCGCCCGGGAGTTCGCGGATGTCGGTGTCGCGCAGCGGGTGCGGATAGTCGAGCTGCTTCAGGTGGGCGCGCGCCGCGCGCGCCGTCTCCACGACGAAGTGGTGGAGCCTGGCTGTGATTGCCTGGGCCTGAGCGGGCAGGAAGCTGTCCCAGGGGGCGTCACCGAGGGCGACAGGCACCAGGAAGAGTGTGCCGCGCTCGGCGGGGTGGTGGTGTTGGGGCTGGGTGCTCACGGCAGGTCGACGCCTTCGGCGCGCAGCATCCGGCACAGTGCGATCAGCGGCAGGCCGATCAGTGCGGTCGGATCGTCGCCGGACAGCGCGTCGAGCAGGGCGATGCCGAGGCCTTCGGACTTCGCGCTGCCGGCGCAGTCGAGCGGGCGCTCCTTGGCGACGTAGCGCCGGATCTCGTCGTCGCCCAGCGTACGGAATCGCACCGAGGTTGGGACGCCCTCGACCTGTATGTGGCCGCTGCGGGTGTTGAGCAGGGCGAGGGCGGTATGAAAGATCACCGTCTGGCCGCTCATGCGCTGCAATTGCTCGACCGCACGGGCTTCCGTGCCGGGCTTGCCGAAGACTTCATTGCCCATGTGAGCGACCTGATCGCTGCCGATGATCAGTGCGTCCGGCCAGTCACGGGCGACCGCGCGCGCCTTCTCGGCTGCGAGCCGTTCCGCAGTGGCAGCGGGCGTCTCGCCGGGGAGTGGGGTTTCGTCGGTGTCCGGACGAGCGACGGAGAATGGAATGGTCAGGCGTTCGAGCAGCGTCCGCCGGTAGGCGGAAGTGGAGGCGAGGACGAGCTTCATCGGGCGGGCGGGGGGCGAGTGCGACGGAGGTGCGGGAGCCGGGTAAGGCGGCGCGCTGCATGACGGCTTTGACACAAAGCCAGAAAAAATAATATCATGCACGGCTTATGTCGCAACAAAGCGCATCGTTCGGTAAGATTGCCGACCCGTTCCGTTTCGCCGCTGACGCACGAACCTTGCAGGGTGAGGTGGCGGTGGCGAAGTTGTCGCGCCTGACGGATTCTCTCGTCAGTAGCGAGGGGGCGATCAGCTGGTCGGTGGAAGGCTCGACGGTCGAAGGTGTGGTGTCCGGTCAGTCCGAACCCCGCCTGAAACTTAGTCTTGCCGGCACGCTCAATCTTCGCTGCCAGCGCTGTCTTGGTGGTCTCGACTGGGTGCTGGCGGTGGAAACCGTGCTGCAGCCGGTGCGGGTCGGGCAACCGATTCCGGACGAGGAACTCGAGGACGACGAGGTCGACGCGATCGAGATCGAAGGAGAACTCGATCTGCTCGCGCTGATCGAGGACGAAATCCTGCTGGCGTTGCCGATTGCGCCGCGACACGAACAATGTGAAGCGCCCCGGGGTGGTAATGGGGCGAATGAAGAATCGCCTTTCGCTGCGCTGGCGTCGCTGCGAGGCAGTCATCGCGCAGACTAGGCGCATTTAATTTGTATCAGGAGCATTTTCATGGCCGTCCAACAGAACAAGAAGTCCCCGTCGAAGCGTGGCATGCACCGCGCCCACGATTTCCTTACCGCCCCGGCGTTGGCCATTGAGCCGACCACGGGTGAAGTCCACCTGCGTCACCACGTCAGCCCGAGCGGCGTGTACCGTGGCAAGAAGGTCATGAAGGCCAAGGGCGAGTAATTCCGCCTCTCGAGCGCGAGGGCGGCGCATGGCGCAATGCGCCTGCGCCGCTTTTTTTCCGCGTTTCTTTTTCAATCACCGTCTGAATCACGCGAGATGCCGATGGGTGTCACCATTGCGATCGACTGCATGGGTGGCGATCACGGCCCGGTCGTGACCGTGCCTGCTGCGCTGTCCTTCCTGCGCAGCCATCCTGATGCAAATGTAATTCTCGTCGGTCGGGAAGAGGCAATCCTGCCCCATCTCGGCACGGCTGTTTCCGAATTCGGAACACGGATCCGCCTTCACCCGGCGTCCGAAGTCGTCACCATGGACGACCCGCCCGCCATCGCCATGCGCAACAAGAAGGACTCTTCGATGCGCGTCGCAATGGACCTGGTCAAGTCGGGCGAGGCCTGTGCCGCCGTCTCGGCCGGCAACACCGGTGCGCTGATGGCGATCTCGCGTTTCGTCCTCAAGACCTTGCCGGGTGTCGACCGTCCGGCGATCGCGACCGTACTGCCCTCGATGAAGGGGCATACCTATGTGCTCGATCTCGGTGCCAACGTCGATTGCACGGCCGAGCATCTGCTCCAGTTCGGCGTCATGGGCTCGTCGCTGGTCGCCGCCATCGAACACAAGGAGCGACCCAGCGTCGGTCTGCTCAACATTGGCGAAGAGGCCATCAAGGGCAACGACGTCGTCAAGGAGGCGGGCGAGTTGTTGCGCGCCAGTGGTCTCAACTTCTACGGCAACGTCGAGGGTGACGACATCTACGAAGGCACGGTCGACGTGGTGGTCTGCGATGGCTTCGTCGGCAATGTCGCGCTGAAGACCTCCGAAGGTCTGGCGCAGATGCTGGGCGCCTTCCTGAAGCAGGAGTTCAGCCGGTCACCGCTGACCAAGCTGATGGCGGTCGTGGCCTTGCCGGTGCTCAAGCGCTTCAAGAAGCGCGTCGATCACCGCCTGTACAACGGTGCGCCCCTGCTGGGCCTGCGCGGCGTGGTGCTCAAGAGCCACGGTTCGGCCGACGCGGTTGCCTTCGGCAACGCCCTGTCGCGCGCGGCCGATGCGGCGTCCAATCGACTCATCGAGCGCATTTCCGAAAGGATGGCGAACATGAACGAGGTAAAAGCATGATCTACGCAAGGATCGCGGGGACCGGGAGCTATCTGCCCGGCAATCCGGTGAGCAACGACGATCTCGTCGCGCGCGGCATCGATACCTCGGACGAGTGGATCGTCAGCCGTTCGGGTATTCGCAGCCGCCATCTGGCCGCGGCCGACGTGGGGGCCAGCGATCTGGCGCGCATCGCGGCCGAGCGGGCGATCGAGGCGGCCGGCTGCGAAGCCGAGGACATCGACCTGATCATCGTCGCGACCTCGACCCCCGACTACATCTTCCCGAGCACGGCGGCGCTGGTGCAGGCCAAGCTCGGCATCCGCAATGGTGGCGCGGCCTTCGACGTGCAGGCGGTGTGCAGCGGGTTCGTTTATGCGCTGACCGTTGCCGAGAAGTTCATCCGCTCGGGCAGCCACAAGCGGGCCCTGGTGATCGGCGCCGAGGTGTTCTCGCGCATCCTCGACTGGTCTGACCGCGCGACCTGCGTGCTGTTCGGTGACGGTGCCGGCGCAGTGGTGCTGGAGGCGTCCGAGCAGCCGGGCATCCGCGCCTCGGCGCTGCATGCGGACGGCAGCCATCATCCGATCCTGTGCGTGCCCGGCGGCGTGGCTTCCGGCCAGATCATCGGCGATCCCTTCCTGCGCATGGATGGCCAGGCGGTGTTCAAGTTTGCTGTCAAGGTGCTCGGCGACGTCGCCCACGAGGTGCTGGAGCTGGCGTGTGAGACCGCCGACAGTGTCGACTGGCTCGTCCCGCACCAGGCCAACATCCGCATCATCCAGGCCACGGCCAAGCGACTGGGCCTGTCGATGGACAAGGTCATCACCACGCTCGACCACCATGGCAACACGTCGGCTGCGTCGATTCCGCTGGCGCTGGACGAGGCCGTGCGCAGCGGCCAGCTGCGCGCAGGACAGCGTGTCGTCATCGAGGGCGTTGGCGGCGGCTTTACCTGGGGCGCAGCCCTGATCGATTTCTGAATCTTCAATTTCATTTCTGACCACCGGAGAGCAGGCATGGCATTTGCGCTGGTTTTTCCCGGGCAGGGTTCGCAGTCGGTGGGCATGATGGCCGCCTATGGCGAATCTGCAGTGATTCGTGAAACCTTCGCCGAAGCGTCCGACGCGCTGGGCGAGGATCTGTGGGCCATGGTGTGCGATGGTCCGGCCGAGCGCCTTGCGCTGACCGTCAATACGCAGCCACTGATGTTGACCGCAGGCGTTGCGGCCTACCGCGCCTGGCTTGCGGCGGGCGGCCCCAAGCCGGCCCTGATGGCCGGTCATAGCCTTGGTGAGTATTCGGCGCTGGTCGCCGCGGGCGCCATGGCGTTCAGCGACGCCGTGCCCCTCGTGCGCTTCCGCGCGCAGGCAATGCAGGAGGCCGTGCCCGCTGGCGAGGGTGCGATGGCTGCGGTGATGGGGCTCGAAGCCGATGCGGTACGCGAGGCCTGTGCAGAGGCTGCGCAAGGGCAGGTGGTCGAGGCCGCCAACCTGAATGCACCGGGGCAGATCGTCATCGCGGGCGCCAAGGCCGCGGTGGAGCGTGCGGGCGAGATCGCCAAGCTCAAGGGTGCCAAGCGTGCGGTGCTGCTGCCGGTGTCGGCGCCTTTCCACTGTGCGCTGATGCGCCCGGCCGCAGAGCGTTTGGCGGAGCGCCTGGCGGGCGTTGCCATCGTCAAGTCGGAGATCGACGTCATCAACAACGTGGATGTCGCTGTCTATGATGATCCGGAAAAGATCCGCGATGCACTGGTACGCCAAGCCTATTCGCCGGTGCGCTGGATCGAGCTGGTCCAGGCAATGGCAGCGCGTGGCATGACTCACGTGATCGAGTGCGGGCCGGGCAAGGTCCTGGCGGGCATGACCAAGCGTATTGCGAAGGAAGTGGAAGGCGGTTCGGCGCACGATGCGGCGAGCCTCGAGCAGTCGATTGCGGCGGTGAGGTAAGGAATGAGTTTTTCGCTTGAAGGACAGGTCGCGCTGGTCACTGGCGCATCGCGCGGCATCGGTCGGGCCGTTGCGCTGGAACTGGGCCGTCTCGGCGCGACGGTCGTCGGTACCGCCACTTCGGAATCCGGCGCGGCCGATATCGAGAAGGCGCTGCTCGAAGCCGGCTGCAAGGGCGCGGGCATGGCCTTGAACGTGACTGACGCCGAAGCCTGTGATGCCCTGGTCGGCGACATCGAGAAGCGTTTCGGCGCAATCGGCATCCTGGTCAATAATGCCGGGATCACGCGCGACAACCTCGCGATGCGGATGAAGGACGAGGAGTGGGATGCGGTGATCGACACCAACCTGCGCGCCGTTTTCCGCATGAGCAAGCTGGTGATGCGCGGGATGATGAAGGCGCGCACCGGGCGGATCATCAACATCACCTCGGTGGTGGCCAGTGCCGGCAATCCGGGGCAGGCCAACTATGCGGCAGCGAAGGCCGGCGTGGCGGGCATGACGCGTGCGCTGGCGCGCGAACTGGGCAGCCGCAACATCACGGTCAACTGCGTGGCACCCGGTTTCATCGACACCGACATGACGCGTGCGCTGCCCGAGACGGCGCGTGACGCGCTGCTTGGCAACATTGCACTTGGACGCCTCGGGCGTCCGGAAGAGATTGCGGGCGCTGTTGCGTTCCTTGCGTCGCCTGCCGCTGCCTACGTGACGGGGACCACCCTGCACGTGAATGGCGGCATGTACATGTCCTGACCGACGGTCAGGATAGCGGTTCAGCCGGCTTTTGGTAGAATACGCCGGCTTTTTCAATACACCCGTTACCCTCTGGGAAGGAGTTAGTTCATGGAGAACATCGAACAGCGCGTCAAAAAGATCGTCGCTGAGCAACTTGGCGTGAACGAATCGGAGATCAAGATCGAGTCTTCGTTCGTCGATGATCTTGGCGCGGATTCGCTGGACACCGTGGAGCTGGTCATGGCCCTCGAAGAAGAATTCGAGTGCGAAATCCCGGACGAAGAGGCCGAGAAGATCACCACCGTCCAGCAGGCGATTGACTACGTCAACGCCCATCTCAAGAAGTAATTCGCTTCCTTGAGTTCCTGCGGTCCGGATGCCGCGTGAGCGGTATCCGGACTTCTCGTATTTTCTTCATTGATTTCAACGGAGTTGCCCGTGTCGCGTCGTAGAGTCGTCGTCACCGGTCTGGGTCTTATTTCGCCGGTCGGCAATACTGTTCCCGAGGCCTGGGAAAACCTGATTGCCGGCAAGAGCGGCATTGGTCCGATCACCCGATTCGACGCAAGTGCCTTCGCCGCCCGTATCGCGGGCGAGGTGAAGAACTTCGACGTCACCGAATACCTGTCCGCCAAGGACGCGCGCCGCATGGATGTCTTCATCCACTACGGCATGGCCGCGGGCATTCAGGCGATCCGCGACTCCGGCATCGAGGTCAATGAATCCAACGCCGATCGCATCGGCGTCAACATCGGTTCCGGTATCGGCGGCCTGCCGATGATCGAGGATACGCACGACGACTTCCTCGGCGGCGGTCCGCGCAAGATTTCGCCCTTTTTCATTCCGGGCACCATCATCAACATGATCTCCGGCAACCTGTCGATCATGTTCGGCATGAAGGGGCCCAACATCTCGGTGGTGACCGCGTGTACCACCGGTCTGCACGCGATTGGTTTGAGCGCGCGCATGATCGAGTACGGCGACGCCGACGTGATGGTGTGCGGCGGCGCCGAGTCCACGGTGACGAACCTGGCGATTGGCGGCTTCGCGTCCGCCAAGGCACTGTCGACCCGCAATGACGATCCGGCTACCGCGAGCCGTCCTTGGGACAAGGACCGCGACGGCTTCGTGCTGGGCGAGGGCGCGGGTGTCATGGTGATCGAGGAGTATGAGCACGCCGTTCGCCGTGGCGCGAAGATCTATGCCGAGCTCGCCGGTTTCGGCATGAGCGGCGACGCCTACCACATGACGGCGCCCGATACCGACGGTCCGCGCCGCAGCATGGTCAATGCCATGAAGAATGCAGGTGTGAACCCGGATCAGGTCCACTACCTGAACGCGCACGGCACCTCGACGCCGCTGGGCGACAAGAACGAGACCGAAGCCATCAAGCTCGCCTTCGGCGTCGATGCGGCGAAGAAGCTGGTCGTCAATTCGACCAAGTCGATGACCGGCCATCTGCTCGGCGGTGCCGGTGGCGTGGAGTCGGTGTTCACGGTGCTGGCGGTCCATAACCAGATCTCGCCGCCGACGATCAACATCTTCGAGCAGGATCCGGAGTGTGACCTGGACTACTGCGCCAACGTGGCCCGTCCGATGAAGATCGACGTGGCGCTGAAGAACAACTTCGGCTTTGGCGGCACCAACGGCACGCTGGTCTTCCGTCGCGTCTGATCGCGGGCGGGGCATGGGTTTGCCATGCACTTCCCGCTGACGATCGCGCTGCGCCCTTCGAGGCGCGTGATGGCGTCAATCCTGGCTCTGCATTGCGGGGCGGGATTGGCGCTTTTTCACGTGCCAGCCTTGTCGATGGTGCAGGACGGGGCCTGGTTCTCGGCCTCGCGCCTGCTGGCGGTCGCCGCATGGACTGCGCTGCTGTTGTCGCTGGAGCGTGCATTGAAGGCCGAGCGGGACAAGGGCGGCATGCGGCTGACCTTGCATGGTAATGGCCTGGTCAGCCGCAAGGATGCTACCGATGCGGCTCCATACGCGGTTGCAGGAGGCGGCGTCGATCTCGGCTGGGCGGTGTGGCTGCCGTTGGCCGACGCGAACGGAGCAGTCGGCCCGGGTCGCGGCCGTGTACGGGAGCGCTTGATGCTTTCGCGGGCCAACGTGGCGCCGTCGCACTGGCGGCTCTTGCGGATCTGGCTCCGCCACAAGGCCGCCCCGGTCGACGACGCGTGAGGGGTCAGCGACGTTCGCGCTTGCGTGGCGGGCGCAGAATGGTCTCGCGGGCGCGCGGGAGCAAGTCGGGGAAATCGCGCGAATGATGCAGGCCGCGACTTTCCTTGCGCTTGAGCGCGCAGCCGACGATGAGGTCTGCCGTCACCACCAGGTTACGCAATTCGATCAGGTCGTTGCTGACGCGGAAGTTCGAATAGAACTCGTGGATCTCGCGTTGCAGCATCCGGATGCGATGCTGTGCGCGTTTCAGGCGCTTTGTCGTGCGCACGATGCCGACGTAGTCCCACATTGCGCGGCGCAACTCGGCCCAGTTGTGCGAGATCACGACTTCCTCGTCGGCGTCGGTCACCCGGCTTTCGTCCCAGTCGGGCAGTACCGGAGAGGACTGGCGCGGCTTGGTCAGGATGTCCTGCGCCGCTGCCTCGCCGAAGACGAGGCATTCGAGCAGCGAATTGCTTGCGAGGCGGTTGGCGCCGTGCAGGCCAGTGAAGGCGGATTCGCCGACTGCGTACAGCCCGGGTACGTCGGTACGTGCCGAGAGGTCGGTGACGATGCCGCCGCAGGAGTAGTGCGCGGCGGGTACGACCGGGATCGGCTCTTTCGTGATGTCGATACCCAGCTCCAGGCAGCGTGCGTGGATGTTCGGGAAGTGCGAGCGTAGCCAATCCGCCGGCTTGTGGCTGATGTCGAGATACACGCAGTCGATGCCGCGCTTCTTCATCTCGAAGTCGATCGCGCGCGCGACGATGTCGCGCGGCGCGAGCTCCTCGCGCGGGTCGTGCTCGGGCATGAAGCGGGTGCCGTCGGGCAGCTTCAGCAGCCCACCTTCGCCGCGCACGGCCTCCGAGATGAGGAAGGACTTCGCCTGGGGGTGGTATAGGCAGGTCGGGTGGAACTGGATGAACTCCATGTTCGCGACCCGGCAGCCCGCGCGCCAGGCCATCGCCACGCCGTCGCCGGTGGCGACGTCCGGATTGGTGGTGTACAGGTAGACCTTGCCCGTGCCGCCGGTGGCGAGCACGGTGCTGCGCGCGGCGAAGGTCACGACCTCGTCGGCCTCGATGTCGAGCACGTAGGCGCCAAGGCAGCCTGCACCCGGCTGACCGACCTTGTCGCCAAGGACCAGGTCGATGGCGATGTGGTGCTCGTAGATGTCGATGTTCGGGTGCGCGCGTACCTGGGCCGAAAGCGTGGTTTGCACGGCGGCGCCGGTTGCGTCGGCAGCGTGGATGATCCGGCGGTGCGAGTGCCCGCCCTCCCGGGTGAGGTGATAGCCCAGCTGGGAGTCGGCCTCGCGCGTGAAGGGCACGCCGCGATCGATCAGCCATTCGATGGCACGCTTGCCGTTCTCGACCACGAAGCGCGTCGCAACCGGGTCACACAGGCCGGCGCCGGCGGTGAAGGTGTCCTGGATGTGCGCTTCGATGCTGTCGGTGGTGTCGAGCACCGCGGCGATGCCGCCCTGCGCCCAGTTGCTGGCACTGTCGGAGAGTTCGCGCTTGGTGACGAGAGCGACCTTGAGGCATTCCGCGAGCCGGAGAGCCATCGATTGCCCCGCGGCGCCGCTGCCAAGAATGAGTACGTCGTACTGTTTCAGCAAGATGTCGCCCTAGCTCAGGATAAAAACGCAAAAATATAGCACGCCCGCCCGTGCTTACGGGATTGTGGCCTGTGCAGGCAGGATTGTCGCGGACCGGGAGGAAGACCTCGCTGGCGTATGAACTAATCGCACAGGGTCGTGTCTGTGCCTGTGTCTTCTATTTTTGGTTAGTGCAGGGGTGCTCGCATATAATCCGGACGCTTTGTCATTTGAATTTCCGGAAAGTACGAACACTCCATGACCGATCGTGAAATCGATCAGCAACTCGTCGAGCGCGTGCAGCGCGGCGACAAGCAGGCTTTCGGCTTGCTGGTATCCAAGTACCAGCGCAAGCTCAATCGCCTGCTGTCCAGACTGATCCGCGATCCAGCCGAAGTTGAAGACGTGGCGCAGGAAACCTTCATCAAGGCTTACCGTGCGCTGGGTTCGTTCCGCGGGGACAGTGCGTTCTACACGTGGTTGTACCGGATCGGTATCAACACGGCCAAGAACTACCTCGTATCCCAGGGACGAAGGGCACCGACTTCAACGAGTTTCGACTCGGAAGAAGCGGAAACCTTCGAAGATGGTGACCAGCTGCGCGACATCAACACGCCCGAGCGGTTGATGATGACGCGACAGATCGGGGAAACCGTCGACGATGCGATGGCAGCTCTACCCGAGGAGCTGCGGACTGCCATCATGTTGCGCGAGCTGGAGGGCCTCAGCTACGAGGAGATCGCCAACATCATGGAGTGCCCGATCGGTACGGTGCGCTCGCGGATCTTCCGCGCGCGTGAAGCGATTGCAGAGCGCCTGCGGCCGTTGCTGGATACGGCGCCGGACAAACGTTGGTAGGTGTAGGCATGAAGGACAAACTCTCGGCCCTGATCGATGGTGATCTCGACGAACAGGCAATGCGACCGATTTTCGAAGGCTTGCGCCGGGATGAGACGCTGCGCCGCGACTGGGATGCGTATTGCCTGATTGGCGATGCCATCCGAGGCGAGCGAGCGGGTTCGGTCGGCTTTGTCGATCGCGTGATGGCAGGGCTGGAGGACGAGCCGACGGTACTGGCTCCGGCTGCGTTCGCCGGCAGTGCCTCGGGCAGTGGCCTGTGGCACAAGCTGATGCCCATCGCAGCTTCGGTGATGGGCGTTGCGGCCGTCGGCCTCGTGGCTGCCACGCTTTATTCGCAGGAAGACCCCGTGCCTGCGACGATTGCGGTGCAGCGGGTCGCAGCGCCCCCGGTTGTTGCCAGCAGTGGCTCGTCTGCAGTTACGGTGTCGCGCGTGCAGGGGCTGGCGGACGATCCGATGCGCGAGTACGTTTTCGCCCATCAGGGCGTCAGCGGCGGTCCGATGCCGGCCGCCGTGCAGTACGTCAGAACCGTTTCGGCTCAGCCCGAGGGCTCGGGTCGATGAGGGGTTTCGCCGCAGTTCTGGGGGTGTGCGCGCTCTTGCTGCAGGGTCCCGCATTCGCGGAAACGCCAGCGGATCCCCTGGCCTGGATGGGGCGCATCGCGACAGCCGGGCAACGACTCAACTACGTTGGGACGTTCATGTACCAGTCGGGCAGCCATGTCGAAACCTCCCGCATCGCGCATCGGGTCGACGCCAGCGGTGAGCACGAGCGGCTCGAAGTGCTGGACGGGAGTCCGCGAGAGGTCATTCGATCGGGCAACGAGGTCCGGTGTGTCCTGCCCGACCAGCGTACCGTGATCATCGACGAATCCGCCGGTCGCAGGGCTTTCCCGGCGCGTCTGCCGGTTTCACCCGTGGGGCTGGCCGAGAGCTACCGGATCCGCAAGGGTGAGGTTGGCCGGGTCGCCGGGCTCGAGGCTCAGGCGCTCATCCTCGAGCCGCGCGACGATCTGCGCTACGGTCATACCTTGTGGGCTGAGATGCAGTCGGGGCTGCTGTTGAAGGCGCGCACGGTCAACGAAGCGGGTCAGGTCATCGAGCAGTTCGCCTTCAGCGATGTCCGCATCGGCGGCGACATCGATGCCCAGTTGCTGAAGCCGCGCTTTGACGACGTCGATGGCTGGCGTGTCGTGAACGCCCGGGGCAGTGAACTTTCCAAGGCCGAGAGCGGCTGGACGGTGGCTGCGGCACCTCCGGGATATGCGCTGACCTCGGTGATGCGCCGACCGCTGGGACCTGAGCGCGGGCAGGCGGTTCATATGGTCTTCAGTGACGGACTTGCCTCGGTGTCGGTCTTCATCGAGCCGATGGGCGATGGCGCGCAGGTCGGGCTCGGGCCGCTGGCCAGTGGTGCGATCAATATCTACAAACGTTCCGTGAATGGTCATCTGGTCACGGCGCTTGGCGAAGTGCCCGAGCGCGCGGTCAGGATCATCGGCGACGCCATCCAGCCTGCCGGACAGTGATGCAGGCTCAGGCGCAGGTGTTGCAGGTGGAACCGGGGCGGGTGCGCCTGCGGATCTCGAATGCAGGCGGAGGCTGTGGACGGTGCGATGAGCCGGGTGGCTGTCGCTCGGTTCAGATCACCCAGGCGTTCGGCTTGCCCAAGGCGGAGTTCTGGCTGCCGAGCGAGCTCGTTCTGGCCCCCGGCGATCGGGTGCTGATCGCCATCCCGGATGGTGGAGCCCTCAAGGCGGCCATGGCGAGTTACGGTCTGGGCGCCGTGCTGCTCCTGCTTGGGGCGGCTGCCGGGGTGGGGTTATCGGGCGAAGGCACGGTCGATGCTGCGGCGGCAGTCGGTGGCGCGCTCGGGCTCGGGTTCGCGTACGGCCTCAATCGCCTGTTGTTCCGTAGCCGCAGCTGGCGCACCCAGCTCCAGATGAAGCTCGCTCCCGAGGCTGCATGCCTTCATTCGTTCGAGGAATCGCGATGAGTCTTTCCGTCATTCGACGGCTGTGGATGGTGGTCGGACTTGCGCTGTGGCTGCCGGCTGCGATCGCCGCGTCGCTGCCCGACTTCACCGCGCTGGTGGAGCGTCAGGGCGCCGCCGTGGTGAACATCAGTACGACGCAGGAGCGCAGCGAGCGGGCGCAGTTGCCGTTCCCGAACCTGGACGAGTCGGACCCGATGTTCGACTTCTTCCGCAAGTTCATTCCGAAGCATCCGGAGTTTCCCGGTTCGGATCCCGACAACCAGTCGCTGGGCTCCGGTTTCATCATCAGCGACGATGGTTACATCCTGACGAATGCGCACGTGGTCGAGGAGGCCGAGGAGATTCTCGTGCGCCTTGCCGACAAGCGCGAGTTCAGCGCGCGCGTCATCGGTGCGGACGTGCGCAGTGACGTCGCGCTGATCAAGATCGAGGCGACGGGGCTGCCGCGTGTGACGCAGGGCGACCCCGAGCGCTTGAAGGTCGGTGAATGGGTGGTCGCGATCGGGTCGCCGTTCGGGTTCGACCAGTCGGTCACCGCGGGGATCGTCAGTGCGAAGGGGCGCTCGTTGCCCGACGAGAACTTCGTGCCTTTCATTCAGACCGACGTGGCGATCAATCCTGGCAACTCGGGTGGGCCGCTCTTCAACCTGAGGGGCGAAGTGGTCGGCATCAACTCGCAGATCTACAGCCGGACGGGGGGCTTCATGGGCCTGTCGTTCGCGATTCCGATCGACGTGGCGATGGACGTGCAGCGGCAGTTGCGGACAAAGGGCCGAGTGCAGCGCGGCCGGATCGGCGTGGCGATCCAGGAAGTCACCCGCGATCTGGCCGACGGCTTCGGTCTGCCGCAGGCGTCGGGTGCGCTGGTCAGTTCGGTCGAGCCGGACAGCCCGGCGGCGCAGGGGGGTATCCAGCAGGGCGACGTGATCGTCCGCTTCGCGGGCCGCGAGGTTGGGGCGTCTAACGACCTGCCGCGCATCGTCGCGGCGGTGCAGCCCGGTACGAGCGTGCCGGTCGATGTCTATCGCGCGGGCACCTTGCAGAACCTGAAGCTCACTGTGGGCGAGTGGCAGGATCCGAAGCAGCCTGCAGTGTCGGCCAACGGTTCGCGCTCGGCAGTAGCGCCGAACCGGCTCGGGCTGGTGCTGGCGCCGCCGACTGCGGCGCAGCGGCGCGATCAGGGGCTGTCCGAAGGCTTGGTTGTGCAGCGCTCGCAAGGGGCGGCTGCGCGGGCGGAGGTTCGCCAGGGCGACGTGGTACTGGCCGCCGTGGTCAGCGGACGGCAGGTGCGCCTGAACTCGGTGGCCGACTTCGACCGCTTCGTCGGCGGGCTTGAGGCCGGACAGCAGGTGACGCTGCTGGTGCGGCGCGGCGAGGCGACCTCCTACGTCAGCCTGAGGGCGGGCAAGTGAGCGCAGTCGCGGCCGAGCGCACGTTTACGGTGCTGAGCCGTGAGTGGTGTCACCTCTGCCATGACCTGGTCGCCGCGCTCGAGCCGGTTGCCGCAGAGTATGGCTGGAAGATCGAGGTTATCGACGTTGATCGGCATCCGGAGCTCGAGGCGCGTTGGGACGAACTGGTGCCGGTGCTGCTGCACGGCGAGCGCGAGCTGTGCCACTACCACTTCGATGAGGCCGCAGTGCGCGCTTATTGCAGCGGTTTTCCGCTAGAATCGCGAGCCTGACGAGCCTTTTTCAGGCACTTTCCCGAACTCATTCCGAAACGGGTGCTGCGAGGCACCCTTTTCGTTTCGCATGAACCATATCCGAAATTTCTCGATCATCGCCCACATCGACCACGGCAAATCGACCCTGGCCGATCGTCTGATTCACTTCTGCGGCGGTCTGTCCGAGCGCGAGATGGAAGAGCAGGTGCTCGACTCGATGGACATCGAGCGCGAGCGCGGCATCACCATCAAGGCGCAGACGGCGGCACTGAGCTACAAGGCGAAGGACGGTCAGGTCTATAACCTGAACCTCATCGACACCCCGGGTCACGTCGACTTCTCGTATGAGGTCAGCCGCTCGCTCGCAGCCTGCGAAGGTGCGCTGCTGGTCGTGGACGCCTCGCAGGGCGTCGAAGCCCAGACAGTGGCGAACTGCTACACCGCACTCGACCTGAACGTCGAGGTGGTGCCGGTCCTCAACAAGATCGACCTTCCGGCGGCCGACCCTGACAACGCCCGCAGCGAGATCGAGGATGTCATCGGCGTCGATGCGACGGAGGCCGTTCTGTGTTCGGCGAAGACCGGGCTCGGCGTGCAGGACGTGCTCGAGGCGATCGTCGCCCGCATGCCGGCACCGAAGGGCAATCCGGACGGGCCGCTGAAGGCGCTGATCATCGACTCGTGGTTCGACAACTACGTCGGGGTGGTCATGCTGGTGCGCGTCGTCGATGGCGTGCTCAAGCCCAAGGACCGCATCCTGCTGATGTCGTCCGGGGCACAGTACCCTTGCGATCAGGTCGGCGTGTTCACACCGCGCTCGGTTGGACGCGACCAACTGTGCGCCGGTGAGGTGGGCTTCATCATCGCTGGCATCAAGGAACTCGAGGCGGCCAAGGTCGGTGATACGGTGACGCTGGCCAACAAGCCGGCCGCGGAGCCGCTGCCGGGCTTCAAGGAGATCAAGCCGCAGGTTTTCGCCGGCCTGTATCCGGTGGAGTCGTCCGAATACGACCAGTTGCGCGATTCGCTCGAGAAGCTGCGCCTCAACGACGCCTCGTTGCAGTTCGAGCCCGAAGTCTCGCAGGCGTTGGGTTTCGGCTTCCGCTGCGGCTTCCTCGGCCTGTTGCACATGGACATCGTGCAAGAGCGCCTGGAGCGCGAGTTCGACATGGACCTCATCACCACTGCGCCGACGGTGGTCTACGAGGTGGTGTTGAACAGCGGCGAGATCATTCATGTCGAGAACCCGGCCAAACTGCCCGAAGTGGGCAAGTACGCGGAGATCCGCGAGCCGATCATCACCGCCACGATCTTCCTGCCGCAGGACTACGTGGGCCCTGTGATCACGCTGTGTAACCAGAAGCGCGGCGTGCAGGTCGACATGCGCTATCACGGCCGTCAGGTGCAGCTGACCTACGACATGCCGATGAACGAAGTCGTCATGGATTTCTTCGACAAGCTGAAATCCGTTTCGCGTGGCTACGCTTCGCTCGACTACGAGTTCAAGGAGTACCGTGCTGCCGACCTGGTCAAGCTTGACCTGATGGTGGGCGGCGAGAAGGTCGATGCGTTGTCGGTCATCGTGCACCGCGCCAGCGCGCAGTACCGCGGCCGCGAGCTGGCGGCCAAGCTGCGCGGGCTGATTCCGCGCCAGATGTTCGACGTTGCCGTCCAGGCCGCGATCGGTTCCCACATCATTGCGCGCGAAACGATCAAGGCGCTGCGCAAGAACGTGCTCGCCAAGTGCTATGGCGGCGACATCTCGCGCAAGAAGAAACTGCTCGAGAAGCAGAAGGAAGGCAAGAAGCGGATGAAGCAGGTCGGCAACGTCGAGATTCCGCAGGAAGCTTTCCTCGCCGTACTGCGTACCGACGAGAGCAAGTGACCGAACGCGCATGAACTTCGCCCTGATCCTTCTCCTGCTGCTCCTTGCCACCGGCGTGTTGTGGTGCTTCGACCATTTCCATGCGCGCAAGCGACGTTCCTCGCACGAGCCGGCGCCGTGGTGGGTGGAATACGGCGCGAGCTTCTTTCCGGTCATCGTGATCGTGTTCGGCCTGCGCTCGTTCGTGGTCGAGCCGTTCAAGATTCCTTCGGGCTCGATGATCCCGACCCTGCTGGTGGGCGACTTCATTCTTGTCAACAAGTGGACCTACGGCATCCGGCTGCCGGTGATCAACAAGAAGGTCATCGAGGTGAACCTGCCTAAGCGCGGCGACGTGATGGTGTTCCGCTATCCGGCCGATCCCTCGCTCGACTACATCAAGCGTGTGGTGGGGCTACCGGGCGACCGTGTCGAGTATCGCAACAAGCGCCTCACGATCAACGGCGAGGCCGTCGCCATCGCCGAGGCAGGCAGCTACCTGCATCCCGATCGTCTCTACTATTCGCCCCAGTACACCGAGAAGCTCGGCGAGGTCGAGCACGCGGTGCTGATCGAACGTGACGCGCCGGCCTTCGTGCCCCAGGTGATGAACTTCCCGTTCCGTGAGAACTGCACCTACACGAGCGCCGGCGTTGCGTGTACCGTGCCCGACGGGCATTACTTCGTCATGGGCGACAATCGCGATGCCAGCAGCGACAGCCGGGTGTGGGGGTTCGTGCCGGAAGAGAACATCGTCGGCAAGGCCTTCTTCATCTGGTTCAATTTCAACGACATGAAGCGCATTGGCGGCTTTCACTGACGTTCGGGGGCTTGAATGAAGAACCACACGAAACAACGCGGCCTGACCCTCATCAGCGTGCTCATCGTGGGCGCGGTTGCGGCAATGGCGATATTGGTGGGTTTCCGCACGGTTCCGGCGGTCACCGAGTACATGGCGGTAGAGCGCATCGTCGGTGCGCTGGCGCAGGAAGGTGACGACGGTGCTTCCGTCAGTCAGATCCGCAGCAGCTTCAGCCGCCGCGCCGAGGTCGACAACGTGAGTTCGGTGCAGGGCGCGGACCTGTTCATCGAGAAGGTCAATGGGCGCACGCTGGTCGAGGCCGAGTACGAGCGTCGTGTCCCGCTGTTCGCCAACGTGAGCCTGGTGATCGACTTCCACGCCACCAGCGAGGGGCGTTGAGCCGATGTCGCTTGACCGCCTGCAGGACAGGCTCGGGCACCGGTTTTGCGATCCTGGCCTGCTCAACGAGGCGCTGACCCACCGCAGTTTCGGGCAGCCGAACAACGAACGCTTCGAGTTTCTCGGCGACAGCATCCTCAACTGCGTGATGTCGATCGCCCTTTTCGGCCGCTTCGGCCAGCTGCGCGAGGGCGAGCTGTCGCGCGTGCGGGCCTCGCTGGTCCGCCAGGACGCGCTGTACCGCATCGCGCTCGATCTCGAGCTGGGCGATGTCCTGCGGCTGGGCGAGGGCGAACTGAAGTCGGGGGGCGCACGCCGTCCGTCCATCCTGGCCGATGCGATGGAAGCGGTTTTTGCCGCCGTCTTCCTCGATGCGGGTTTCGACGCGGCGAAGGCCGTCATCGACCGCCTCTACGCGCAGGCGGTCGGCGAGGTCGATCCCAAGCGGCCCAGCAAGGACCCCAAGACGGCCTTGCAGGAATGGCTTCAGGCGCGCAAGGTGGCGTTGCCGACATATACGATGGTGCAGGCGCTCGGCGAGGCGCATGCGCAGGAGTTCGAGGTGGCCTGCGAAGTGCCGAAATTCGGCGTCCGCACCCTTGGACGTGGCCCCAGCCGCCGCGTGGCGGAACAGCAGTCGGCCGAGCTTGCGCTGGCAGCCTTGAGGAACAAATGAACGAACAGCATCCGGATCAGAACGCAGCAGACCATGGCGGAGAGGGCGGTTTTCGCGCCGGTTTCGTCGCTATCGTCGGCCGCCCCAACGTCGGCAAATCGACCCTGCTCAACCGCCTGATCGGACAGAAGATCAGCATCGTCTCCAGCAAGGCGCAGACCACGCGCCACCGCGTCACCGGCATCCTGACCGAGGCCGGTGCGCAGTTCGTGTTCGTCGATACGCCGGGCTTCCAGACCAAGCACCGCAACGCGCTCAACCGCGCCATGAACCGCAGCGTGTCGCAGGCGCTCGCTGACGTCGATCTGGTGTTCTTCGTGATCGAGGCCGGGCGCTTCGGCGAGGACGATCGCAAGGTGCTGTCGGTGATTCCCGAGGCGGCGAAGCTCGTCCTGGTCATCAACAAGGTGGACCAGTTGAAGGACAAGGCCCGCCTGCTGCCCTTCATCGACGAGGTTCGCAAGGTGCGCGACTTTGCCGAGATCGTGCCCTTGTCGGCCGAGAAGGGGCGCAACGTCGAGGAACTGATCAAGGCCGCCACGCCGCTGCTGCCGTTCGGCGAGCCGATGTTCGAGGAGGACGAGATCACCGACCGCAGCGAACGCTTCCTGGCGTCGGAGTTCCTGCGCGAGAAGCTGTTCCGTCTGCTCGGCGACGAGCTGCCCTACGGCATTGCGGTCGAGATCGAGAAGTTCGAGGTCGAGGGCAACCTGCGCCGCATCCACGCCGCGGTCATCGTGGACAAGCCCGGCCACAAGTCCATCGTGATCGGCAAGGGCGGCGAGAAGCTCAAGCGCATTTCCAGCGAGGCTCGCGTCGAGCTCGAGAAGCTGTTCGACGGCAAGGTGTTCCTCGAGGTCTGGGTCAAGGTCAAGAGCGGCTGGGCCGACGACGAGCGCGCGCTGAAGAGCCTCGGCTACGAGTAAGCCGCAGGACAGCGCATGGCGGGTCCGAAACAGCGCGTCGAGCAGCAGCCCGCCTGGGTGCTGCACGCCCTGCCGTGGCGCGAGACGAGCCTGATCGTCGAGGTCTTCTCACGTGACCATGGGCGCGTCGGTCTCGTCGCCAAGGGCGCGCGGCGGCCGTATTCGCAGTTGCGCGGCGTGCTGATGGCCTTCCAGCCGCTGCTGATGGACTGGTCCGGCGGCGGCGAGGTGAAGACGCTGGTGCGCGCCGAGTGGCAGGGCGGCCAGCCCTTGCTCACCGGTCGCGCGCTCATTTGCGGCTATTACCTCAACGAGCTGCTGGTGCGCCTGACTGCGCGCGAGGACCCGCATCCGCGGCTGTTCGCGGCCTATGCCGAGGCGGTGCGCGCGCTCGCTCGGGGCGAGCCCGAATCCCCGATCCTGCGCCGTTTCGAGCTCGCGCTGCTGCAGGATCTCGGCTATGAGGCCGGGCTCGCCGAAGAGGCCGAGAGCGGCGCGCCAGTGCGGCCCGAGGGGCGCTACCTTTATATAATCGAGCGCGGTCCGGTGCGGCTGGAGGCCCTCGAGGAGGAGGGCATCGATGCGGCTGCGCTCGGTGACCAGCCGCTGCTGTCGGGGCAGACCCTGCTCGACATGGCGGCCGACGATTTTTCCCGCGCAGAAACGCTCGCCCAGTCCAAGCACCTGCTGCGCATGCTGATCAACCACACCCTGGGCGGCCAGCCGCTGCAGTCGCGCCGGGTGCTGAAGGAATTGCAGGAACTCTGATGATCGAACTCGGCGTCAACATCGACCACGTCGCCACGCTGCGCCAGGCGCGCCGCACCTGGGAACCCGATCCGGTGTGGGCTGCGGTGGAAGCCCACCTTGGCGGGGCGGACGGCATCACCATCCATCTGCGCGAGGATCGCCGCCACATCAACGACGAGGACGTGCGTCGTTTGGCCGAACTCACCCAGGTCAAGCTCAACCTAGAGATGGCGGCCACTGACGAGATGGTCGCGATCGCCTGCCGCACCCGGCCGCAGATGGCGATGCTGGTGCCGGAGGGGCGTCACGAGATCACGACCGAAGGTGGGCTCGACGTGCTGTCGCAGGAGGCGCGCCTCAGGGACGTCATCGCCCGCCTGGCCGACGCCGGTATCGTCACGAGTGTCTTCATCGACGCCGAGGTCGACCAGATCGAGGCCGCTGCCCGCATCGGCGCGCGCGTGTGCGAGATCCACACCGGCCCCTACGCCCACGCCTTCCATGCCGCCGGCCGCGATGCCGAAGCGCCGGCAGTGCTCGCCGAAATCGACAAGATCCGCAGCGCGGGCGAGGCTGTCCGCCGCCTGGGGATGCGCTTCAACGCGGGTCATGCGCTCAACTACTACAACGTGCAGCCGATCGCGCGCCTGCAGGGCATCCGCGAGCTGCACATCGGCCACGCCATCGTCAGCCGCTCGGTCTTCGTCGGCCTGCGCGAGGCGGTGGCCGAGATGAAGCGCCTGATGCGCGAAGCCGCGCAGACCGCCTGACCCGGCCCGCGAAGGCACACGCGTGATCCATGGCATCGGTACCGACATCGTGCGCATCGAGCGTGTGCGAAAGTCACTCGCGCGCTTCGGCGAGCGCTTCGCGCTGCGCATCCTCGCCGCCTCAGAGGTCGAGGCATGGCGTGCGCACCGCGACCCGGCACGCTTCCTCGCCAAGCGCTTCGCCGCCAAGGAGGCGTTCGGCAAGGCGCTCGGCACCGGCGTGGCCGTGCCCGCCACGCTGCACGCCGTTGCCGTCGCCCACGATGCACTCGGCAAGCCCGAGTACCGTTACGACGATCGCCTCGCCGCGCACATGCAGGCGCACGCGCTGCGCGCCCACCTCAGCATCAGCGACGAGGAAGACAACGTTGTGGCGTTCGCGCTGATCGAGCGCGTCTGAATCCAAGGACCTGACCCCATGAGCCAAGCGATCCACCGTCCGCGCGGCCCCGTCATGATCGACGTCGCAGGCACTGCGCTCACCGACGAGGAGCGCGAGCGCCTGCTCGATCCGCTGGTCGGCGGCGTGATCCTGTTCGCGCGCAACTACACCGGCTCCGACCAGCTCCGCGCGCTCACCGCCGAGATCCGCGCACTGCGCGACCCGGCGCTGATCATCGCGGTCGATCATGAAGGGGGCAGGGTACAGCGCTTCCGCACCGACGGCTTCACCCGCCTGCCCGCCATGCGCAGCCTCGGCGCGCTGTGGGCGCAGGACCACCTCGCGGCGCTCGATGCCGCCCGCGCCACCGGCTTCGTGCTTGCCGCCGAACTGCTGGCGCATGGCGTCGACCTCAGCTTCACGCCGGTGCTCGATCTCGACTATGGCTGCAGCCGCGCCATCGGCAACCGCGCCTTCCATCGCGACCCGCAGGCCGTTGCCGCACTCGCCCAGGCGCTGTGTGCGGGGATGGCCGATGCCGGCATGGGCTGCATCGGCAAGCACTTCCCCGGCCACGGCTTCGTCGAGGCCGACTCGCACCACGACGTGCCGGTCGACGAACGCGACTTCGGCACGATCTGGGCCGAGGACGTCGCCCCCTACCGCCACCGCCTCGGTCGCCAGCTCGCCGGCGTGATGCCGGCCCACGTCATCTACCCCAAGGCCGATCCCAGCCCGCAACCGCAGCCGGCGGGCTTCTCGCCCTTCTGGCTCAAGGACGTGCTCCGTGGCCGCCTCGGCTTCAAGGGCGTGATCTTCAGCGACGACCTCAACATGGAAGGCGCGCGCCTTGCCGGCGACATCGTCGGCCGTGCCAAGGCCGCCTACGAGGCCGGCTGCGACATGCTGCTCGTCTGCAACCGCCCGGATCTCGCCGCCGAACTGCTCGACCGCTGGGCCCCGGTTCCCGATGCCGACAACCTCGCCCGCCTCGCGGCGATCGTGCCGAGCACGGCCCGGCCAGCCTGGCTCGCCGATCCCTTCGCCCTGGAGTTGCACGCGGCCTACGTCCAGGCTCGCGAACACGTCGCGTCCATTCCCGGAGACACGAGCGTCGCGCCAACGATGACCGCCGCCACCATCGGCCAGCAACGTACCGAAGTCCTGCGCAAGGACGGATAATCCCCGGGCAACGCAGCGCCGCTCTCAAGCGGCCGTCGCGTATTGACTGCGCTGGAGCGGATGCGGGGTGTTCCTGAAATGGGCGAGGACTGTCTGAGCGAGCAGCGCGAGCGAGTTCCGCAGACCATGGAAGGAGCACGCCGCATCCGCTTCAGGTCACCGATGGTTTCTAGCCCCGTTCAACACGCCCCCCATGACCGATCCGACGCCTGTTAGCGCCTTCGACCCCAAGCCCTTCCTCCGCACCCTCACCGAGGAACCCGGCGTCTATCGCATGATCGGCGCCGACGACAAGGTGCTCTACGTCGGCAAGGCCAAGAACCTCAAACGCCGCGTCTCCAGTTACTTCCAGAAGACCGTCTCCAGCCCGCGCATCGCCATGATGGTCGCGCAGGTCCAGCGCGTCGACATCACCGCCACCCGCTCCGAGGCCGAGGCCCTGATCCTCGAGAACAACCTCATCAAGAGCCTGGCGCCGCGCTACAACATCCTCTTCCGCGACGACAAGACCTACCCCTACATCGAACTCTCCGCCGACGAGTACCCGCGTCTCGCCTACCACCGCGGCGCCTTCACCAAGGGCGCGCGCTACTTCGGCCCCTTCCCGAACGCCTGGGCGGTGCGCGAGAGCATTCACCTGCTGCAGAAGACCTTCCAGCTGCGCACTTGCGAGAATACCGTCTTCGCCAACCGCTCGCGTCCCTGCCTGCTGCATCAGATCAAGCGCTGCACCGCGCCCTGCGTCGGCCTCATCGAACCCCAGGCCTACGCGGCCGACGTAAAGCTCGCCACGCGCTTCCTCGACGGCCAGGCCAACGAAGTCATCGATGATCTCAGCACGCGCATGCAGGCCGCCGCCGACCGCCTGGCCTTCGAGGAGGCCGCCGCCTGCCGCGACCAGGTGCGCGTGTTGCAGGCGGTGCTGCACAAGCAGTTCGTAGACAGCCGCAAGGACGAAGACGTCGATGTGCTTGCCGCGATCGAGGAAGACGGTATGACCTGCGTGAACATCGCCATGGTGCGTGGCGGCCGCCACCTCGGCGACCGTCCGCAGTTCCCCAGCGGCGCGGCGGTTTCCGGTGCGGCAGACAGCCTGCTCGCCTTTGTCGAGCAGCACTACAGCCAGCACCCGATCCCGGCGCGCATCCTGGTGAATCTGGCGCCGGAGGCGGTCAAGGAGACATTGGCCGAGATCACCGATCGCCCGCCGGGCGTGGTATCGCCGCGCTTTGCCGCCGAGAAGGCCTGGATGGAGATGGCGGAGAAGAACGCCCGCCTCGCCATCCAGGCCCGCGCACGCGATACCGGCCGCATCGAGCAGCGCCTCGACGCCCTGCGCGAGGCGCTCGGCATGGACGAGGCGCCGCAGCGCATCGAGTGCTTCGACATCAGCCACACCATGGGCGAGGCCACGGTGGCGTCCTGCGTGGTGTGTGAGGCGGGCGCGATGAAGCGTGCCGAGTATCGCCGCTACAACATCAGCGGCATCACCCCGGGTGACGACTTCGCGGCGATGCGCCAGGCGCTGGAACGCCGTTACGGCAAGGTGGCGGCGGGCGAAGGCGTGTGCCCCGACCTGATCCTGATCGACGGTGGCAAGGGGCAGGTGAGCGCCGCACGCGCGATCCTGGCCGAGGTCGGCCTCGAGTCGGTGGCGATGGTGGGCGTGGCGAAAGGCGAGGGGCGCAAGGCAGGACTGGAGACGCTGATCTTCCCCGACGGCCGCGAAGGGCTGGCGCTCGGCGGCGAATCGGCCGCGCTGCACCTGATCGTGGAGATCCGCGACGAGGCCCACCGTTTCGCCATCACCGGCCACCGCGCCAAGCGCGGCAAGGCACGGGTGGGCTCGAAACTGGAGGACATCCCGGGCGTCGGTCCCTCACGCCGGCGGAGTCTGCTCGCCGCCTTCGGCGGACTGGACGGCGTGCGCGACGCCACGGTGGAAGACCTGTGCCGCGTCGACGGTGTCAGCCGCAAGCTGGCCGAACAGATCTACGCTGCGCTGCACTGAAGTCCGGGCGAGCTTTGCGCGGCGCGCGGCCTTGGGTGCAGCGCCCACCTGATCCTCGGCCTGCCCGGCGCGACGCGGGCTCCGCCGCGAGGCGGGCGACGAGCCCGCCCGTAAGGGTCTCAGCCCAGCGCGGCCTTGACCCAGGCGTTGGCCTGCTTGGCATCGAAGCCGTTGCCGTACTTGGCCTTGAGTGCGCCCATCACCACGCCCATCTGCTTGGGACCGCGCTCGGCCAGGCCGGCGACGGTGTCGGCGATGAAGGCCTTCACCTCGTCCTCGGTCGCCATCGGCGGCAGGTAGGCGGTGAGGATCGCGGACTCCTGCTCCAGTGCCGCGCGGCGGTCGGCGTCCTTGATGACGCTCAGCGCTTCCTGGTTGTTTTTCAGGAACTTGCGGATGGTCTGCTGCACTTCGTCATCGGTGCTTTCGCGGTTGCCGGCGTTCTTGCCGACCATCTCGGCTTCGGCGATCAGGGTGCTCAGCAGCGTGGCGCGAATGCTGTCGGCCGCCTTGCGTGCGAGCAGGGAATCTTTCTTCAGTTGTGCCAGCAGGCTCATCGTGGGCTCCGGTTGGATTGAATGGACGCGCGCGAGTTTACCGCAGTGCCGGGGACGCACGCGCGTATCGCGCATCGGCCCCGGTCAGCGCGGGGCGAGGATGTCGACGAGCTCGACGGGGCGATCGACCCCGAGCCGAAGGCAGCCGCGGGCGGGCTTGTCGATGCGGATCGGGGCGCTCTTCTCCTGCAGGCGACGCGACAGCAGGATCAGTCGCGCCTCGAGGTTGTCGCTGAGGTCCGGCAGGCGGATGCGCGGGTCGAGACGCAGTTCGCGGTTCGTGAAGTGGGTCCGCCCCTGCTGCGTGTAGTCGTGCAGCAGGGTCCACAGGATCGCCCCGGCCACGCCCTTGATGAGGTAGTCGTCGTCGAGGAAGATGCTGTCGTTCTCCGCATAGTGGCGCACCGTCAGCGCCCGGCCCGCGGTGTCTGCGCCGTCGCCCGAAGCCTGCTCCGGGGCGCCGGGCCGGCCGGTGTCGTCCGCGGCAAGCTGCTGCAGCAGCTGGATCGCGCCGCCCAGACCGCCGGCAAGCGCCACCAGGGCGTCCTCGTCGTCGTAGCCGAAGCGTTGCTCGAGCGGGCTCTCGACGTAGAGCACGCCGACCAGCAGCCGGCCGGCGTGGATCGGCACTGCGAGCTGGCTGCTCGAGCGCGGCAGGCCGGGCAGCGGGATCTCGCCCGCGGCCGACACCAGCCCTTCGCGTGCGAGGCTGTCGCGGATGGCGCGGCCGTAGCTGTAGTCCGCCGCGAAGTGGCCGATGCGGATCGGCGTGCGCTCGCGCGCGGCGACACCGATCACACCGTCGCCCAGCGCGATCTCCGAACCGATGCCCGAGATCTCGTAGCCGCGGCTGGCGACGGTGTAGAGCCGGCCGACCGCCGCGTCCAGCATCAGGATCATCGCGTGGTGGATGTCGAATCGCTGCTCCAGGCAGTCGAGCGTATGCCCGAGCAGGCCCTCGAGGTCGGTGCAGCGGCACAGTTGTTCCGCGCTCGCGCGCAGTGCGGCAAGCAGGTTGCGGCGCGGGGGCGGGGCGGGCAGCGTCGCGCCCGGCACGCGCTCGATGCGCAATACGCGGTAGATGTCGGCGCCCAGCAGCTTGAACACGCCGGCCATGCCGGTGTGCGAAGCGATGCCGGCGAGCTTGGCCTTCATCGTCTCGAACAGCGGTCCTTCGGACTCGGTCCGCAGATACTGCAGCGAGAGCCGGTACTGCGCCGCGGTCACTGGGTCGATGACGGCCACGCGCGCGAACGGGATGTCGAGGATGTTGCGGCGAGTGCTGTTGAAGAACTGCCACGACAGCGCGACATGTCGGGCATCCACGTACTGCACCTGCGACAGGTAGGCGACGTTGGGCGTACCGTCGGCCGCGACCGTGGCGATCTGGCCGGGAATGGCGCCGTCAAGGCAGTTGCGGATTGCGTCGAGGGCGATCTTCATCGCGCGCCTCGCAAGGCGGTCCCGGCTTCCGGGCCGGGCGTCTGGAAGCTGCCGCTGCTGGGCGTGAACGCCAGTGCGGTGAGTGCCTCGGGTGCGCAGGCGAGCAGGGTGCGCACCACCTCGACCGGGTAGCCCAGTGGCTCGAGCCGGGCAACGAAGCGGTCGACATGGTGCTGCGCCCGCGCGGGGTCGCCCGGCTCGAGGGCCACCTCGCGCGCGTCCGTGCCCTTCAGCTGCAGGGTGCGATGGCTTTCGGGCTCGCTGAACACCGCGGCGACACGGCCCGTGCCGGCGACGTCCTGCAGCAGCGCGGCGGATGCGGGGCGTGAAAGCAGCAGCGTCACCGTGCGACGGTCCGCCGATACCCGGCAGCCGGTGGCGCGGGCGAGGTTGGGCAGCGCGCCGGGCTGGCAGGCGGCAGCACTGATCGACAGGCCGCTGCAGATGAAGGCAGCCTGCTCGGCATCGAGGAGGGACGGCGGTTGAGCCATGGTGCTGCCACTATAGCCATCCGCACGGCCCTCCGAAAAGCCGAAAGACTGCCTGTCGCCGCATGCACCGCATCGGGCGCGCTGCTCAGCGGGCGGGCGGCGGCGCCGGAAAGAGAATGGCGACGCCGGCCGGCTCCTGGCCCGGTGGCAGGTAGGCCGGCGCCGGCTGTCCGGCCGGGCCGAGCGCGCGCACGAAGCGGTACAGCGCACGCAGGTCATCCTCCGCCATGTCGCGCAATGCGAACCAGGGCATCGGTGGGCGCGCCGTCTGCGTGCGCGCGGCGTCGACCCACTGCTGCTCGCTCATGGCCGCCATGCGCAGACGCAGGTTGGTCGGGTAGGTCGTGCCCCAGGGGCCGCGCCAGCCGACGGCATCGCCGGTGAGCCAGGCCTGTTCGGGCACCTGGCCGCCGCTCATCGCGTAGCCCGGAGTGTGACAGTCGTTGCAGCCCGCGATGCGAGCGATGTAACGCCCCCGTTCGATCATGGCGGTGTCGTCGGCGTGGGCGCTGCCAACCCCGAGCAGGACGGTGATCGCGGACAGCGTGGTACGGAAGAGGGACTTCATGGCATTCGGCTCCTTGGCTGCGTTTCGTCGGGGATCAATCCCGGCGAGCGATGCCAGTGTGGCGAATCCGGATGCTGCCGATTGCTAAATTGCGCCTCGGGGAATGCTAAGAATTTGCTAAGCGACGCGCGGGGCACCGATGGTGCGAGGCTTGCGCGACCGGGGTTGCGCCGGCCTAATGACGGCAGACTTCCAATCTGCGGGAATGGATGCATGAGCGACTGGATGCGGTACTGGATCAATGTGGCGCGGACGACGCTGCGCGTGTGGCTGGAGGCGCAGGTGTTCGTGCATGCCGCGGCGCTGGCCTTCTTCACGGTGTTCTCGGTGGCACCGGTGGTGATCGTGGCGGTGAGCGTCGTCGGCCTGGTGCTCGGCGAGCGTGCGGCGCAGGGCGAGATCGCGCTGCAGCTCGAATCGGCCATCGGCGCGGGGGCGGCGGCGGCGGTGCAGACGGCGGTGGAGAACAGCCGCATCGAGCACAGTGGCCTGCTGCCCACCATCGCCGGCTTCGGCGCCATGGTGTTTGGCGCGACCACGGTGTTCGCGCAGATGCAGGGGGCGCTGAACGCCATCTGGAGCGTGGCCCCGCGTCCCACCCGCAGCGGCGTGCTGCTCTATCTCAAGACTCGCCTGCTGTCGCTGACGGTGGTGCTCGCGATCGGTTTCGTGCTGCTGGTGTCGCTGATGCTGAGCGTGGCGGTGAGAGCGCTGGTGACCTTCGCCCAGGACTGGTTGCCGGTGCCGGGTTTCGTGCTGCTGGGGATGGACTGGGCGGTGTCGCTGGTGGTGGTGACGCTCCTGTTCGCCACCATCTTCCGCGTGCTGCCCGACGTGGTGCTGGGCTGGCGCGACGTCTGGCTCGGCGCGCTGGTCACCGCGCTGCTGTTTGCGCTGGGGCGCGCGCTGATCGCGCTGTACCTGTCGACCACGGCGACCGCCTCCACCTATGGCGCCGCGGGCTCGCTGGTACTGCTGCTGATGTGGGTGAACTACTCCTCGCTGATCCTGTTGTTCGGCGCTGCCTTCACGCGCGCCACCGTCGAGGCCGCGGGGCGGCCGATCGTTCCCCGGCCCACCGCGGTGCGCATTGCGCGCACTGTGGTGAAGGACGAGGGACCGTCTGTCTGACCGCGGCGCAGTGGCGGGGTCAGTTGCGCAGCAGGTGCAGGCGGAAGTGGTGCTTGATGAAGCCCTGGAACTTCGTCACCTGCTCCAGCGCCAGCCGCAATTCGCCCTGCTGCATCACGTTGAGCATGTCCATCGACACGTAGTTGGTCGGCGTTTCGCCGGCGCGTAGCGCCTCGACATGGCCGCGCAGCCGGGTCATGACGAGGAAGTCGAAGCTGGCGAGCAGGTTGTTGGCGTCCTCGGGCTTGATGACGCCCGCTGCCGTCAGCGCCTCGATGCGATCGTGGGTGGTGCCGTCCAGCGCATGGGCCTCGATCGCCAGCGCCTTCACGCCGTCGGTGATGGCGAAGATGCCCGCCTTCTTGATGTCGAGCCGACCCCGGTGCGGGCCGGACTTCTCCAGCTTGACCTTGCCGAACCAGCCCAGCGGGGGCAGGAAGTTGGTCATGTTCTGCGCCATGCGCATCAGGAAGCCCTGGTCCTCGCTCAGGGTGGCGAACGCGTGCTCCTTGAGCGCCCGGACGAGGTCGCTGCGGCCATACAGCGCGCGCAGGTCCATGAACATGCTGCCGGTCATCACGTTGTCGGGCGTGGGCGTCGACAGCCAGCGGTTGAGCTCCATCTTCCAGCCCGACAGGCTGCGGCGCCACGGCGGATTCTTCGCCATGATGCCGCCGGGGCAGGGCGGTACGCCGATCGAGATCAGGGCCTCGATGAGCTCGTGCGAGAACGCCTCGAGCCGGGCGATCTCGTCCGCGCCCAGCGTGTCGGCGTAGATGATCGCGTTGTCCTGGTCGGTGGACAGGGTCTGCTCCCCACGGCCCTCGCTGCCCATGACGACGAAGGCGAAGTCGTCGGTGAGGTCGGCGTACTTGTCGGCGCGCAGCAGCGCGATGAGGCGGATGAGCACCTGGTCGTTGAGGTTGGCGATGAGCTTGACCATGTCGCGGATCGGGATGCCGGTGCCCGACAGGTGCAGCACCAGCGCCTGGATGCGGCTGTGCAGCGTGCGCAGGTCGTCGATCGAGCCGGCCTTCTCGATGTCGAGCACGAGCTGGTGCGGCGAGTGCGCCTGCAGGCGCAGGATGTCGGTGTCGGTGATGATGCCGGACAGCGCGCCCGCGTCGTCGACCACCACCAGACGGTGGATCTTCAGGCGCGACATGCGGTACAGCGCCTCGTACAGCACATCGTCCTCGCCGATGGTGGCAAGGGGCGAATGCATGACGTCGCCGACCTTCAGCTCGACCGGCGAGCGCCCGGGGGCCACGACCTTGTTGCGCAGGTCGCGGTCGGTGAAGATGCCATGCGGCCTGCCGTCCTCGAGTACGACCATGCTCGAGATGTTGCGCTCGCGCATGATGGCCACGGCCGACACCAGCGGATCATCCGCCCTGCAGGTCATGACGCTGCGCTGGCAGAAATCGCGTACGGGACGGAAAAACTGGTTCTCTTCGGCCATGGGCGGCATCCGCGGAAGCTTGGGTATGGACGACAAATTATACCCATGGCACGCGTGCAGCTATTGCGCGGGATCAGCCTTGTCATGGCGTGTTCGCGCCGCCCGCCGCGCTGGAATCGCGATGCGTGGCGGGCGGCTCGACTGTCCGGGGGCTTTCGGGGTTTCGGCCGCGCGTCGGCTAGTTGCCACCGTGCGCTGCCAGCGCACAGGCCGCCTGCACGGTGGCGTCACCCACGCTGACGACATTGCCGATCATGATCAGCGCGGGCGGGCGCAGGCCCGCCTCGCGCACCGCTGTCGGTAGCTCGCCCAGGGGGCTGGAGACGCCCCGCTGCTCGGGTGTCGTGGCCCCGTGAATGACGGCGGCGGGCGTGTCGGCGGGTAGGCCGTGGGCGACGAGTTCGCGGCAGATGATGTCGAGCGCGCCCAGCCCCATGTAGATCACGACGGTCTGGTTCGGGCGCGCCAGTGCATCCCAGTCGAGGTCGACGGTGTCGTCCTTGAGGTGGCCGGTGGCGAACACCAGGGTCTGGGCGTGTTCCCGATGGGTGAGGGGGATGCCGGTGGTCGCGCCCGCGCCCGCTGCAGCGGTGATGCCGGGCACCACCTCGCAGTGCAGGCCGGCGGCCTGCAAGGCCTGCATCTCCTCTCCGCCGCGGCCGAAGATGAACGGATCGCCGCCCTTCAGGCGCACCACGCGCAGGCCTTCGCTCGCCAGATCGACCAGCAGCTGGTTGATCTCGTGCTGGGGGAGGGCGTGATTGCCGGCTTCCTTGCCCGCATACACGCGGCGGGCCGAGGCCGGAATCAGCTCCAGCACCGCCTTGCCGACCAGATGGTCGTAGACGACCACTTCTGCCGATGCGATCAAGCGTGCGGCCTTCAGCGTCAGCAGGTCCGGATCGCCAGGGCCGGCGCCCACCAGGAACACACAGCCCGCCCGGCGGTCCGCGACGACGCTTCGTTCCTTGGGGGCGCTGCCGCTGTTGTTTTTCTGAGAGACCGTCGTGCCTCTGGCCTGTCGGGCCGGGCCGGCCTCAACGGATTTCAGGGTGGCCGTTTGATCGAGGGTGGCTGCGTACATGGGCGGCTCCGGCATGTCCAGGAGAATCCGGGATGGGTGGCGTACGCCGGCTTCCCGAATATCGTCTTTTCCTTATTCAATCAGCAATTTGGGGGTGCTGATCGGGTGACGGAACTGTATCCCCACAAGCCGTGGGGAAAATTAACTCAAATCAAGGATTGCAAGCCCCTTGCAAACGAATACTGGCGCCGCTGTGTTGTTCCACGTCCCGTGATGCTTAAGGAGAGGGAAATGCAAAACAAGAGTTGGATCGGCAAAACCCTGGCGCTGGCAATTCTGCCGATGGCGCTTGGCAGTGCCTGGGCGCAGACCGCGCCGCAGCTGACGCCCGACGAGATGGCCAAGGCGAAACAGATCTACTTCGAACGCTGTGCCGGCTGCCACGGCGTGCTGCGCAAGGGCGCCACCGGCAAGAACCTCGAGCCGCACTGGGAGAAGACGCTGGCCGACGGCACCAAGATGGAAGGCGGCACCCTCAAGCTGGGTACCGATCGTCTCGAGAAGATCATCGCCTACGGCACCGAAGGCGGCATGGTCAACTACGACGACATCCTGACCAAGGAAGAGATCAACCTGATGGCGCGCTACATCCAGAATGAGCCGCCGATCCCGCCCGAGTTCTCGCTCAAGGACATGAAGGACAGCTGGAAGCTGCTCGTTCCGGTCGACCAGCGTCCGACCAAGCAGATGAACAAGGTCAACCTGAAGAACGTGTTCGCGATCACGCTGCGCGACGCGGGCAAGCTGGCCCTGGTCGATGGCGACACCCACAAGATCTGGAAGGTCCTCGACACCGGTTACGCGGTGCACATCTCGCGCCTGTCGGCCTCGGGTCGCTACGTCTACACCGTCGGTCGCGATGGCCTGACCACCATCATCGACATGTACTACGAGGAGCCGACCACCGTCGCCACCGTGCGCCTGGGTTCGGATGCCCGTTCGGTCGATACCTCCAAGTTCAAGGGCTTCGAAGACAAGTACCTGATCGGTGGCACCTACTGGCCGCCCCAGTACTCGATCATGGACGGCGAGACGCTCGAGCCGATCAAGGTCGTCTCGACCCGTGGCCAGACCGTCGACGGCGAGTATCACCCGGAGCCGCGCGTAGCCTCCATCGTGGCCTCGCTGACCAAGCCGGAGTGGGTGGTCAACGTCAAGGAAACCGGCATGATCCTGCTGGTGGACTACAGCGACATCAAGAACCTGAAGACCACCACCATCGAGTCCGCCAAGTTCCTGCATGACGGCGGCTGGGATGCCTCGGGGCGCTACTTCATGGTCGCGGCCAACGCGTCGAACAAGGTTGCCGCAGTCGATACCAAGACCGGCAAGCTGGCCGCCCTGGTCGACACCGCCAAGATCCCGCACCCGGGTCGCGGCGCCAACTTCGTCCATCCGCAGTTCGGTCCCGTGTGGTCGACCGGCCACCTCGGCGATGCCGTCGTGTCCCTGATCTCCACGCCGTCCGACGACGCCAAGTTCTCCAAGTACAAGGAGCACAACTGGAAGGTCGTCCAGGAACTGAAGATGCCGGGCGCGGGCAACCTGTTCGTCAAGACGCATCCGAAGTCCAAGAACTTCTGGGCCGATGCGCCGATGAACCCCGAGCGTGAGATCGCCGAGTCGGTGTTCGTGTTCGACAAGGCCGACCTGTCGAAGGAACCGGTGCGCATCGACGTCGCCAAGGATTCCGGTCTGCCGGAAAGCAAGGCGATCCGTCGTGCCGTCCAGCCCGAGTACAACGAGGCGGGCGACGAAGTGTGGATCTCGCTGTGGGGCGGCAAGACGGACCAGTCGGCCATCGTGATCTACGACGACAAGACGCTGAAGCTGAAGAAGGTCATCACCGATCCGTCGATCGTGACCCCGACCGGCAAGTTCAACGTCTACAACACGATGCACGACGTCTATTGATCGCCTAGCCGATCATTGACCCGGACCCCCGCGCCTCGGCGCGGGGGCACGAGGGGACTCCCATGACAGATCGAGACAGCTCCAAACAACAAGATTCCGGCGGCCTCATGGCCCGCCTGCGCCGGCCTTCCACGAAGTATTCGCTGGGTGGCCTTTTGTCTGTCGGCATCCTGCTTGGCGTGCTTTTCTGGGGCGGTTTCAACACCGTGCTGGAGGCCACCAACACCGAGACGTTCTGCATCTCGTGCCACGAGATGGAGGTCAATGTTTACAAGGAGTACAAGGAAACCATCCACTACAACAACCGCACCGGTGTGCGCGCCACCTGTCCCGACTGCCACGTGCCCAAGGACTGGACGCACAAGATGATCCGCAAGGTCCAGGCCTCGCGCGAGGTGTGGGGCAAGCTGACCGGCTCCATCGATACGCCGGAGAAGTTCGAGGCCAAGCGCCTGACGCTCGCACGCAGCGAATGGGCGCGCATGAAGGCAGCCGATTCGCGTGAATGCCGCAACTGCCACAGCTTCGAGAGCATGAAGCCCGAGATGCAGAAGCAGCGCGCACGCAAGCAGCACGAGATGGCCATCGAGGACAAGATGACCTGCATCGACTGCCACAAGGGCATCGCGCATCACAAGCCCCAGGGCATGACCGAGGAAGACGAGATGTGACGCGCCGTGGCGCGACGCGTGCTCGACCCATCCACAGTGAGGAATCGACCATGAAGAAAACAATGATTGCAGGTGCCGTCGGTACCGTTCTCGCCTTCGCTGCCGGTTCGGCCCTGGCGGCCGCGCCGGCCGACTGGAGCAAGGTTGCGGCCAAGGACATCACCTTGTTCTACCCAGGCGTGTCGCCGCTGGAGTGGATCCAGAAGGGCACCGAGCACGGCGGCGCCCGCGCGCTGAAGAAGGGCGAGACCTGTGCCGACTGCCACCACGAAGAGGCAGCGGACATGGGCAAGAAGATGGCCAGCGGCCAGAAGATCGAACCCAGTCCGATCGCCGGCAAGGCGGCCTTCATTCCGGTGAAGGTGCAGGCTGCGCACGACGGTGCCAACCTCTACCTGCGCTTCTCGTGGAAGCAGCCTGCGGCCTCGGGCGCCGCCAAGATGGACGACAAGAACCCGGTCAAGATCGCCTTCATGCTCGAGTCCGGCGGCAAGGTCGAGCTCGCCGACCAGGCCGGCTGCTGGGCGACCTGCCACCAGGATTCGCGCACCATGCCGGGCGCAGCCGACACCAAGACCAAGTACGTCAAGGGCGCGTCGCTGGCCGAAGGCAAGTTCTACGACCTGTATCAGTGGCGCAGCGGCGAGAAGAAGGGCTTCGATGGCCACGTGGCCGAGTCGCGCGTGATGGAAGGCGGCACCGCGCTGGTCAGCGCCGAAGGCAAGCAGGACGGCGACAACTGGACGGTGGTGTTCACCCGCAAGCTGGCCGGCGGGCAGGGCGACGTGGCGCTGGAAGCGGGCAAGACCTACAACTTCGGCTTCGCCATCCACGACGACAGCGCAGCGGGCCGATTCCACCATGTCTCGCTGGGCTACAAGCTGGGCATCGACGCCCAGGCCGACATCACGGCGGCGAAGCAGTAAGGTTGCAGGGACCTTGAAGTGCTTGCGCGGCCTTGCGGTCGCGCACCTGACCGATGACGGGGACCCACGCGGGGGCGCGGGTTCCCGTCATGCCTTGTGCGGCAATCACGCCGCGTCGGCGTGCCGGGCGCAGCTTGCGCGCACCGGAAGCCGGAGGCGGCTACGGGAGAGGATCATGAACACGAAGCGCATCACACGCGGCCTGTGCGCCGGCCTGTTCGTCACGTCGCTGTTCGCAGGCGGCGTGCAGGCTGCCGAGCATGAGATCCAGATCGTCCAATACACCTATACGCCGGCCGAACTGACGATCAAGGCGGGCGACACCGTGACCTGGATCAATGGCGAGAAGCGCGTCAGTCACTCGGTCTTCTTCAATGCCACGGGTGAAGAGTCCGAGCGCTTCTTTCCCGGTGAGCGCTGGTCACGCACGTTCGACCAGCCCGGCCGTGTCGAGTATCGCTGCGGTCCGCACCCGGAGATGCGGGGCGTCATCATCGTGGAACCCTGAACCCGGGGGCGGGCACCAAGACCGCGGCCCCGTCAGGGTTGATGCGAGTCAAGGTATCGCCCGACCCTTGTCGCCATCCTGTCACGCACTGACCTGCTAACGGATTGTGCGATGAAGATCCCACCCCTGCTAGCCCACGTCGCCGTCTTCCTCGGCGCAGCGCTGGTCGCCGCATTCGCTTCTGCCTCCGAGGCGAAGCCCGTCGCACCCGAAGCGCAGCGCGCCCGTGAGCTGATCCATATCGTCCGCCAGGACTGCGGCTCCTGTCACGGCCTGACCCTGGCCGGCGGTCTGGGTCCCGCACTCACGCCCGACGCCCTGGTCGACAAGCCTTTCGAGGGCCTCGTCGCGACCGTCGTGAGCGGCCGGCCCGGCACGCCGATGCCCCCGTTCCGCGGCATCGTCAGCGAGCCCGAAGCCGAGTGGATCGTGGACCAGTTGATGCGCGGTTTCCCGCCGGACACCGGCTTGCCGGCTTCACGCTGATCATTCGCGCCGGGCTGCGAGCCTGTGCCGTCCGATTTTTCTCATCGAGCTGGAGTTTCCATGTCTTCGCAAACCAAGGTGCGTCTGGCGCCGCCCGCCCTTTGGGCGGTGATCCTGCCGGCCATCGTATGGCTGCTCTCCGCCTGCTCCAGTGTCGGCCCGGTGGCGCACGTCCGCGGGACGGGTGACCTCGGCGTCGTCATCGAGCGCGCCGATGGGCGCGTAAAGGTCATCGAGACGAGCGGAAGGTCGGTACTCGCCACCGTCGACGGTCTGGGCGACCTCTCGCACGCCTCGGTGGTGTTTTCGCGCGATGCCCGCTACGCCTTCGTGTTCGGCCGTGACGGCGGGCTGACGAAGGTGGACCTGCTCGAGGCGAAGATCGTCGGCCGCGTGCTGCAGGCGGGTAATTCCATCGGTGGCTCGATCTCGCACGACGGCCGCATCGTCGTCGCGCAGAACTACGCGCCGGGCGGCGTGAAGGCCTTCGATGCCAACACGCTGGAACTGCTCGCCGAGGTGCCGGCGATCACCGAGGATGGCCGCCGCTCGAAGGTGGTCGGCCTGGCCGACCTGTCGGGCAGGCGCTTCATCTATTCGCTGTTCGAAGCGGGTGAGATCTGGATCACCGACTTCTCCGACCCGACGAACCCGCAGACCCAGCGCTTCGCCGGCGGCAACCAGCCCTACGACGCGCTGGTGACGCCCGATGGCCGCCACTACATCGCCGGCCTGTTCGGTGAGGATGGACTGGCCCGGCTCGACCTGTGGAATCCGGAGCAGGGCAGCCGCAAGATCCTGTCGGGCTACGGCAAGGGCCAGGAGCCGCTGCCGGTGTACAAGATGCCGCACCTGCGCGGCTGGTCGGTGGCGGGCGGCCGTGCCTACCTGCCCGCCATCGGGCGCCACGAGGTGCTGGTCGTCGATACCGACACCTGGCAGGAGGTGGGTCGCATCCCGGTCAGGAGCCAGCCGGTGTTCGCCATGGCGAGGCCCGACGGACGTGAGATCTGGGTGAACTTCGCCTTCCCGGACAATGGCTGGGTACAGGTCATCGACACGGTCAGCGGCAAGGTCACGCACACGCTGCAGCCGGGCCGCGGCATCCTGCACATGGAGTTCCTGTCCAAGGGATACGAGGTCTGGATGTCGGCGCGCGACGACAACAAGGTCGTCATCTACGATACCGCGACCAAGCAGCAGGTTGGCGGCTTCGAGTCGGCCAGCCCGAGCGGCATCTTCTTCACCACGCGCGCCGCGCGCACGGGGTTCTGATGCCGCGCACCGTCACGCTGCCGAGCGCGGTCGATGCGACCGATTTCCGCCTGCTCAACGAATGGCAACGCGGGTTTCCGCTCGATCCGCAGCCATTCGCCCGCGTCGGCGAGGCCGTCGGGCTGGACGAAGCGCAGGTGATCGCGGCCTACCGCCGCCTGATCGACGAGGGTCTGGTGAGCCGGGTCGGTGCCGTGTTCGCCCCGCGCAGGCTGGGGGCGAGCGCGCTCGCCGCCCTGGCGGCGCCGCCGGAGCGGCTCGAGGAGATCGCAGCCCGTGTCAGCGGCGAACCCGCGATCAACCACAACTACCAGCGCGAGCACCGCTTCAACCTGTGGTTCGTGGTGACTGCGGCGTCCGAAAGCCATCTGCAGGACGTCGTCGCCGGCATCGAGCGCGACACCGGCTGCGCGGTGATCGTGCTGCCGCTCGAAGAGGAATTCCACATCGATCTCGGCTTCGATCTCGGCACGGATCAGGGCGGACGGCGCGCAGCCTGCCACCGCAGCGTAGAGCCGCGTCCCACCGCCACGACGCAAGGCGCGGCCTGTGCGCTGCCCGTGCTCGAACGCGATCTGATCACCGTGCTGCAGGCGGGCCTGCCGCTTGTGCCGCGTCCGTATGCGGCGCTGGGTGAGCAGGCGGGCCTGACCGAGGCCATGGCGATCGAGCTGCTCCAGCGCTGGCAGGACGAAGGGCTGATCCGGCGCCTCGGTGTGGTGGTCCGCCACCACGAACTGGGGCTGGAGGCCAACGCGATGTGCGTGTGGGACATCCCGGATGACCGGGTCAGCGAACTGGGTCGCCTGCTGGCGCGCGAGCCTGCGGTGACGCTGTGCTACCGCCGGCGCCGGGTGCTGCCCGACTGGCCTTACAACCTGTTCTGCATGATCCACGGCAGCGCACGCGACGACGTCCTGGCGGCGCGCGGCGAGATCGCGGCCCGTCTAGGGCTGGACGCCGCGCCACATGACGTGCTGTTCAGCTGCCGGCGCTTCAAGCAGACCGGCGCGCGCTATCTGTCGGCAAAGGAGGGCGCCCATGTCTGAGCCATCCATGCCGGGCGTTGCGGCACCCGCGGCCAGCCGTCGCGGCGTTGCCGCCACGCGCGAGCCCGATGCGATCGACCGCAAGCTGATCAACGCGCTGCAGGGCGATTTCCCGCTGACCGGAACGCCTTTCGCCGATGTCGCGGCTGCAGTCGGCCTCGACGAAGCCGAAGTGATCGCGCGGGTGCAGGCCATGCTGCGCGACCGGGTGCTGACACGCTTCGGCCCGATGTTCCAGATCGAACGCATGGGCGGCGCCTTCTGCCTTGCGGCCATGGCAGTGCCCGAGGCCGTCTGGGGGGCGGTGGTGGAGGCGGTGAACGCCTTCCCCGAGGTGGCGCACAACTACCGCCGCGAACACGGTCTCAATATGTGGTTCGTGCTTGCGACCGAACGTCCGGAAGGCATCGCCGAGGTGTCACGGCGCATCGAGGCGGCGACCGGGCTGCCGGTCCATCTCTTTCCCAAGGAAAGGGAGTACTTCGTCGAGATGAAACTGGAGGCATGATGACAAGCCCTGCACCGGACCCCATCGGACTCGACGAACTCGACCGGCGCATCGTGCTGGCCACCCAGGACGGCTTGCCGCTGGTACCCCGGCCGTATGCCGCCGTTGCCGAGCAGTTGGGCTGCAGCGAGGAGGCGGTGCGTGAGCGGCTGGCGCAGATGCTGGAGAGCGGACGCATCCGCCGAATCGGCGCCGTGCCCAACCACTACGCGATCGGGTACACCGCCAACGGGATGAGCGTGTGGAACATCGACGACGCCATGATCGATGCTGTCGGCGAACGCGTAGGGGCGCTGGACTTCGTCACCCACTGCTACCGCCGGCCGCGACACTTGCCGGACTGGCCGTACAACCTGTTCGCGATGGTGCATGCAGCGTCGAGGGAGGCTGCGCTGGTGCGGGTAGAGGAGATTGCGCTGCTGCTCGAACGCGAGTTTCGCGGAGCCTGCAAGGGGCGGGACGTTCTGTTCTCCGCCGGCATTCTCAAGAAAACGGGACTTCGAATCGCCGGTTGACGGCGGTTGGGCTATCGATCGGGCCTGTCTCTTCGGCCCGCTCGGCCGCACGCCGCGGCCGGAAGACGATGCTGCGCAAACGATTGAGAGCAGGCCCCTCTCAGTGCGACAGGTAGCCGTTCGGACGTTCTTCGACGGCACGCCGCACCGGCGAAGACTCGATGTCGGACTCCCTGAGGCCCGGAGTCAGCTCGCAGATTTCCATCAGCAACTCCCAGGTTTCGTCGGAGAGTTCCGGAATCGAGATGAAACGGTCGTCGTGCGATTTGGGAGTCGTCATGGCGTTGGCTCGCATTGATAGGGCGACCTCTCCGAATTAAAGCGTTTAAAAGCACAAAAATGTAAAAAACGATAATCCGGTTGTGTCATATGCACGCTTCCGACGCATTCACTGGCCACGGAACGCGATGTGGCGCCGCGTGACGGGGCGCCATGTCGCCATCATGTGGCCTGAAAGATGGACTGGCAAGCATGTCCCGCGTGCGGTGAGGCAGGTTGCGCAAGTTGGGCGAAGCATAGACCAGGAGTCCCGCCGTTCGCCGTGATACGGGTCACGGGGATCGTGTCTCGGGGCACGGTGTATGAAGTGTCAGCAGAACGGGGCGACGGGTCGTCCCTTTCAGGTTCAGCAGGAGCGCATGTAGGCGCACAGGGTACGCGAAATGCGTTTGGAATTATCGTCAACTTCAGCGAGCGTTTCCAGTGCGGCGTTGCTCGATCGACAATGCCTTATGGACCGACGTGGATTAACGCCGCTCCCCTTGCATTAACAAATGCGTCGCTGGCATTAACACTTCTGCGCCTGCCATTTACCTGTGCTGCTTATTCTCGTCTTCGGGTTCCGGTCGCTGCGAGGGGCCGGATTGCATGGTCTTAACCGAAGCAAATGGAGATGCAGATGCAGAAGAACTTGATCGCCCTGGCCCTTGCAGGTTTGGCCGCCCTGCCGGCCTTGGCGCAGTCCAACGTCACGATCTACGGGCTCGTCGATATGGGCTACAAATGGTCGGGTGACAACATCGAGGACCGGGTATCCAGTCGGTCGGCGCTTGATTCCGGCATGAGCGCGGGCAGCCGTCTCGGCTTCAAGGGTACGGAGGATCTGGGCAACGGCTTCAAGGCCGGCTTCGTGCTCGAACAAGGGATCAATCTGGATTCAGGCACAGCGGGCCAGGGCGGGCGGCTCTTCGGGCGGCAGTCCTATGTCAGCCTGAGCGGCGGTTTCGGCACCGTCGCGCTCGGGCGCCAGTATCCGGCCGGCTATCTGTTGACGGCCACGGTCGACCCCTTCGGCAGCGGTACTGCCGGGCAGTACAACAGCGTCTACCTGACCGAGTACCGCTGGGACAATGCCGTGACCTACGTCTCTCCGACCCTCGGTGGCTTCTCGGTTTCGGCGGCCTATACGCAGAACGCCAACTACGCCGACGAGTCGCCGAACAATCGTGGAGAGGGCGACGTGGGCGATGTTCGCGCGTGGTCGATTGTCCCACAGTACTCGAATGGACCGATCTTCGTCGGGATCAACCTCCAGGAGATGCGTGCCAAATCGACCGGCCTGCATGACGGTGAGACAGTTCGCGTGTATGACCTTGCCGGCAGCTATGACTTCGGTGTCGCCAAGCTCGCTGCATCCTACGGCGTCCGGCGGGCCAGCACCGTTGATTTCAGCCCTGATTCCGCAGCGCTGAGCGGTAAGGACAGCAAGCAGTGGTTTCTCGGGCTGACCGTACCAGTGGGGGCCGCCGGCACCGTGCGGGCTTCCTACGTGCAGCGCCAGACCGAGGTTGCTGCCGGCGGAGCGGATGCCAAGGCCAGTCAGTGGGCACTCGGTTACGAGCATGCGCTTTCCAAGCGCACCGCCCTCTACGCCGTGTATGCGGACATCACGAACAACAATGCCGCCAAGGATAGCGGCCTGTACGCCTCCATCGGTGATGCGATGACCGGTGGAGTCGCGGGCGGGGATGGCTATCAGCGGGCCGTGAACGTGGGGCTACGGCATAGCTTCTGAGCTTCGGAGTCGCTGGCCAGCGACGACGCTCATACGCCGGGCCTGCGGTCTGAAAGCCGCGGGTCCGGCCGCCACGGTGTGCGGGTCCCTTCTCGCCTCGGTATCGCGCACGGCCGTCGTTTCGCCTTGTCCCTTGACCCGTGTCATTTTTACCGCCCTCCGGCTCGGCTCTAATGAGCTGCACTCTGGAGAGCCCCCATGTTCCGCATCGCCCACTTCGTCCGCGAACTCGACCAGCCCACGCCTGCCGGCCCGCGCCGCAACCCGCCGGGCCCCGTCGTCATCTGGAACCTGATCCGGCGTTGCAACCTGACTTGCGAGCACTGTTATTCAATCTCGGCCGACAAGGACTTTCCCGGCGAACTGAACACCGGCGAGGTGTTCAAGGTCATGGACGACCTGAAGGCGGCACGAGTTCCGGTGCTGATCCTGTCGGGCGGGGAGCCGCTGCTGCGGCCCGACCTCTTCGACATCGCCCGCCGTGCCAAGGCGATGGGCTTCTACGTCGCGCTGTCGTCCAACGGCACGCTGATCGACGAATCCAACATCAATGCCATCGACGAGATCGGCTTCGACTACGTCGGCGTCAGCCTCGACGGCATCGGTGCCACGCATGACCGCTTCCGCCGCAAGCAGGGCGCCTTCGATGCCTCGATGCAGGGCATCCGCCTGTGCCTGGCGCGCGGCATCAAGGTGGGCGTGCGCTACACGATGACCGAGGGCAATGCCCACGACCTGCCGGCGCTGCTGAAGCTGGTGGAGGACGAGGGCATCGACAAGTTCTACTTCTCGCACCTCAACTATGCAGGGCGCGGCAACAAGAACCGCGCAGGCGACGCGCGCCACCGCACCACGCGCGAGGCGATGGAGCTGCTGTTCGAGACCTGCCTCGACCTGCATCGGCGCGGCATCGAGAAGGACTTCGTCACCGGCAACAACGACGCCGACGGTCCCTTCCTGCTGCAGTGGGTGCAGCGCCGCTTCCCCGAGCGTGCCGCGCACATCGAGGCCAAGCTGCGCCAGTGGGGCGGCAACGCCAGCGGCGTCAATGTCGCCAACATCGACAACCTGGGCATCGTGCACCCGGACACCATGTGGTGGCACGTACCCCTGGGCGACGTGCGCAAGCGAGCCTTCGGCGACATCTGGAACGACCTCGACAACCCGCTGCTGGCCGGGCTCAAGCAGCACCCGCGCACGCTCGAAGGGCGTTGCGGCGCGTGCAAGTACCTGGACATCTGCAACGGCAGTTCGCGCGTGCGCGCCTCGCAGGTCACCGGCAATCCGTGGGCGGAAGACCCCGGATGCTATCTGGATGACGAGGAGATCGGCGTCACCGCGGCCGACTATGAAGGCGGCGAGCGCGTCGTCACCACCCCCTGGGTGCGCATCGCCAAGGTGTCGGCATGAGACAAGGTACCGGTGCTCCCCGCGCTGCGGCTGCGCTGCGTCCCGAGGGGACGTTTTCGTCCCAGGGGGAAGCGGCGGCGAAGATGATCCGCCATGCCTTCGTGTTCGCCGGCCTGGCCCTGGCCGTGGCGGGCGCTGCGACGGCCACCCGCGCCCAAGCGGCGGACGACGGCGTGGCGAAGGTCGCCGCGAACTACGCCCAGCACTGCGCCAGCTGCCATGCGGCCGACCGGCTCGGCGGCATGGGTCCGGCGCTGCTGCCGGACAACCTCGCGCGCCTGCGCAAGCCCGAGGCGCTGAAAGTGGTGGCCGAAGGCCGCACCGCCACGCAGATGCCGGCCTTCGGCGCGCAACTGGGCAAGGACGAGATCGCCGCGCTGGTCGACTGGATCTACAGCCCGGTCGAGCCGCCGCCGCGCTGGACCGACGACGACATCCGGGCCTCGCGCATCCAGCACGTCGATCCGGCCACGCTGTCCGACACGCCGGTATTCGACGCCGACCCGATGAACCTCTTCCTCGTCGTCGAGGGCGGCGACCACCACGTCAGCGTGCTCGACGGCGACAAGCTCGAGCCCATCCACCGCTTCCAGTCGCGTTTCGCGCTCCACGGCGGGCCCAAGTTCGCCGCCAATGGGCGCTATGTGTTCTTCGGCTCGCGCGACGGCTGGATCACCAAGTTCGACCTGTGGAACCTGAAGGTGGTGGCCGAGGTGAGGGCGGGCATCAATACCCGCAACGTCGCTGCCTCGCCCGATGGCAAGCATGTCGCGGTCGCCAACTACCTGCCTAACAGCCTGGTGCTGCTCGACGGCGACCTCAATCTGGTCAAGACCCTCGCCGCGACCGACCGCGATGGCAAGAAGAGCTCGCGCGTGTCGGCGGTGTACGACGCCACGCCGCGCCAGTCCTTCATTGCGGCGCTGAAGGATGTGCCCGAGGTGTGGGAGATCAGCTACACCAAGGCGGTCGAGGACATTCCCACCGGTTTCATCCACGATTATGCGCAGAAGGAGGGCAGCTTCATCCCCGGCTACCTGAACCCGCGCCGCACGATCCTCGACGAGGTGCTGGACGACTTCTTCTTCACCCAGGACTACGCCGAGCTGATGGGCGCCTCGCGCGAGGGTGTGGGGCAGGTGGTGAACCTCGACATCCGGCGCAGGATCGCCAACCTGCCGCTGGACGGCATGCCGCATCTGGGGTCGGGCATCACCTGGGAGTGGACGGACACCCGGACGGACGCCGGCGGCAAGCCGCGCACCGTGATGGCCAGCACAAACCTCAAGGCGGGCGAGGTCACGGTCATCGACATGAAGACCTGGGAGGTCATCAAGCGCATCCCGACGCGCGGCCCCGGCTTCTTCCTGCGCAGCCACGCCAACAGCCGCTACGCCTTCGTCGATTCGATGATGAGTCCGCAGGCCAAGCACATCCTGCAGGTCATCGACAAGCAGACGCTCGAGGTGGTGCGCGAGATCGTAGGCGAGCCCGGCAAGACGCTGGCCCACGTCGAGTTCACCCGCGACGGCCGCTACGCGCTGGCCAGCCTGTGGGAGGATGAGGGCGCCGTCATCGTCTATGACGCCCAGACGCTGGAAGAGGTCAAGCGCCTGCCGATGAGAAAGCCGGTGGGCAAGTACAACGTGTGGAACAAGATCACACGCGAAGAAGGCACCAGCCACTGAACCCCGTGGTGGAGTGTCCCCGCAACACCCCCAATAGAGAACGCGCAACATGGCACTGATTCCCCTCGAAGAACCGACCACCAAACGCATCCCCCCCGATACCTTCTCGCTGTGGGCCCTGGCCTTCCGGCCCTTCTACCTGCTGGCGGCGGCGCTCGCCGTCATCGCCATCCCGGTGTGGGCGGTCGCCTTCTCCGGCGGGCTGCAACTGCCCATCCCCGGCATGTGGTGGCACGCGCACGAGATGATCTTCGGCTTCGCGGCCGCGGTCATCATCGGCTTCCTGTTCACCGCCGGCCGCAACTGGACCGGGCTGGATACGCCCTCGGGCGCGCCGCTGGCGCTGCTGGCCGGGCTATGGCTGGCCGGACGGCTGGCGATGGCCTTCGGTAGCGGCGCATGGGTGGCGGTGATCGACATCGCCTTCCTGCCGGTCGCGGCAGTGCTGCTGCTGCGCGTGCTGGTCAAGGCCAAGAGCAAGCGCAACTACTTCGTCGGCGTGCTGCCCGGCCTGCTGGCGCTGGCGAACCTGGTGTTCCACCTCGCGGTGCTGCAGGTCATCGACGCCGATCCGCTGATGGCGATGCATCTCGCGCTGGGCCTGATCGTGGTGCTGGAGACCGTCATCGGTGGCCGCGTCATCCCGATGTTTACCGCCAACAGCATTCGCGGCATCAAGCAATGGCGCGACAAGCGGGTCGACTGGGCCGCCGCCATCGCCACCGGCGTCGCGCTGCTGCTGTGGGCAACCGGCGCGGGCGCCTGGGCGGCGCCGGTGTCGATCATCGCCGCGCTGCTGCAGGCGGTGCGGGTGGGCGGCTGGAACCCTTGGGCGACGCGCAAGGTGTCGCTGTTGTGGATTCTGCACCTGTCCTACATCTGGATCCCGATCGGCCTCGCGCTGATCGGCCTCGCCCAGCTCGGCGTGCTGCCCCGCACGGCCGGCATCCACGCGCTCGCCATCGGCGCCACCGGCGGGCTGATCATCGGCATGATCACGCGCACGGCGCTCGGCCACACCGGCCGGATGCTGGTGGCCGGGTCGATCGAGACGGCGGCTTACGTGCTGGTGCAACTGGCGGTGCTGATCCGGGTGCTGACGGTAGTGGCGATTCCGGCCGCGGCGGTCGGCGGCATCCACGCTGCAGCCACCGTGTGGTCGCTCGGCTTCCTGCTCTACCTGTGGCGCTACACGCCCTTCCTGCTGCGGGCGCGGGTCGACGGCAAGGCAGGCTGAGGACGGATTCGATGGGGCCGCTTCGGCAGCCCGGGAGATGCGAAGGCAGGCGGATGCGAAGGCGGATGGGTGCGACGGGCGCTCAGGCCGCCTTCACCTTTTCCAGCAGCGCGGTGTCGGGCTGGGGCAGGCTCTCGAAGCCCGGTCGCGCGTAAGCGTAGCCCTGGTGCAGCGTGATGCCCAGGTCGGCCAGGCAGCGCGCCTCGTCCAGCGTCTCGATGCCCTCTGCGATCAGCGTGCAGGGCAGTTCGCCAGCCAGTTGCACCAGATTGCGTACGATCAGCCTGCGGGTGCGATCCTGGTCGATGTTGCGCACGAGGTTCATGTCGATCTTCAACACATCGGGCTGGAAGTGCGTCAGCAGGTTCAGCCCGGCGTAACCCGCGCCGAAATCGTCGATTGCGGTGCCGAAGCCGATCGCGCGGTATTCCTCGACGATGCGGCGCAGATGGCCGTCGCTGCGCACTTCCTCGACCTCGGTGATCTCGAACTGCAGCCGGTCCAGCGGAAAGCCGACGCGGTTGGCGGCCTCGATGGTCGCGCGGATGCAGGCGCGCGGTTCATAGACGGCGTTGGGCAGGAAGTTGATGCTCAGTCGTGCCGGAATGCCGAGCCCATGAGCCAGCTCAATGGCGCGGATGCGGCAGTGCTGATCGAACTGGTAGCGGTTGTCCTCGGTGATGCGCGACAGGATGCTGCCCGCGCCTTCGCCTTGCGGGCCACGCACCAGCGCTTCCCACGCCCAGACCTTGTCGCTGCGGATATCGACGATGGGCTGGAAGGCCATGCTGAAGTCGAAGTCGAGCGGTGCGAGGCCGCGGCAACGATTGCAGCCGCCGACAGGCGTCTGCGCGTCGCGGCTGCAGGGGGAGAGGGCTTGCGCGTTGGGCATCAATACGGGTTCCGGGAAAGTGGTATCGCGTGTTCAGGCGTGAGCGGTTGCTAGTGTTCCACGTTTCTGCGTCGGCTGCCGCGTCCTGTCGGCGCACGATTGTGCAGTTTTTCGCTAGTGATGCGTCGAATCCGAGGGCTTTGGTGTCGGCGGTTCCGCTCTTCATCGGGTTCGCTGGGTCTCGTTCGGTCCTCAAGCTTGGAACCGTACTGCCGTTACAGGTGTCCCGTACGGCTGACCACCCCCCAAGGAACACCGAGATGTTCAATCTCTTCCGCAGCAAGCGCGCGCTGGATGTCATCGATGCAATCGAGCAGACCCAGGCCGTCATCGAGTTCGATCTGCAGGGCACCATTCTCCGTGCGAACAAGAGGTTCCTCGATCTCCTGGGCTATTCGCCGGACGAAGTCCGGGGCCGCTCGCATCGCATGTTCCTGCACCCGAGCGACGCCAAGGGCAACGATTACCAGGCCTTCTGGCAGGCGCTGCGTGCGGGGAAGCCGCAGACGGGGGAGTTTCGCCGCATCACGAAGACGGGCGCCGCGGTCTGGATACAGGCGACCTACACGCCGATCGTGCGCGGGAACAAGGTTCTTCGCGTCATCAAGTTCGCTACGGACGTGACTGCGCAGGTCCTGTCACGGGCGCGCGTCGAGTCCCAGCTTGCAGCCATCAATCGCGCGCAGGCGGTCATCGAGTTCAGCCCCGACTCGACCATCCTCGAGGCGAACGGCAATTTCCTCGCGCTGATGGGCTATTCGATCGGGGAGATCCGGGGCCAGAAGCACGAGATCTTCGTCAGCCCGGAAGAGCGCGGATCGCGGGCATACGCCGAGTTCTGGCAGAAGCTGCGTGCGGGCCAGTTCCAGACTGCGGAATTCGAGCGCGTCGCCAAGGGCGGGCGCTCGGTCTGGATCCATGCCACCTACAACCCGATCCTGAATGCGGAGGGCGAGGTCGTCCGGGTGGTCAAGTTCGCCAGCGACATCACGCCCCAGGTCCTGCGCAACAGGGAGTTCAAGCTGCTGTCGCTGGTGGCGAACGAGACCGACAACTCCATCGTGATCACGGGCAAGGACGGCCTGATCCAGTACGTGAACCGCGGCTTCGAGAAGCTGACCGGCTATACCCTGGACGAAGTCCGGGGCAAGAAGCCCGGCCCGCTGCTGCAGGGTCCGGCGACCGACCCCCAGACCGTCGACCGGATCAGGGACGCCTTGCACCATCGCCGCCCGATCTACGACGAGATCCTCAACTACCGGAAAACGGGCGAGCACTACTGGATCTCGCTCGCCATCAACCCGGTGCTGAACGAGGACGGGGTACTGGAGCAGTACATCTCGATCCAGGCCAACATCACGGCCACCAAGGAACTCTCGCTCGAGTCCGAAAAGCGTTTTGCGGCGATCAGCGTCAGCAATGGCGTGGCCGAGTGGGAGACTAGCGGCCAGATGCTGTCGGCGAACGAGTACATGGCCTGCCACCTGGGCTTCCAGACGGCTGCCGAACTGCTGGCACGCAAGCGCAACCTGCGCGACGTGCTGGGCGAGGAGCGATTCGCGCGGCTCCTGAAGGGCGAGCAGATCACCGGCGAGTTCGATGTCCGCGGCAAGGACGAGCGGCCCGTCCGCTTCGATGGCGCCCTGTGCCCCATCACCGATTCGATCGGCAACATCAAGCGCATCGTCAGCTACGGGGTGGACGAGCAGGCGAAGCTGGAAGCGGCGCAGGTGACCGATCGTGAGATGCGCCTGGTGCAGGAGTCCAGCCGCCATATCGCGAAAATCATCGGCAGCATCAACGACATCACCGACAAGACCAATCTGCTCGCGCTCAATGCGGCAATCGAGGCCGCGCGTGCCGGCGAGGCCGGGCGCGGCTTCGCCGTCGTCGCCGACGAGGTCCGCAAGCTCGCGCAGCAGTCGGCGGTTTCGGCGAGCGAGATCACGCAACTCGTGCGCGAAAGCAACGAGCGCATCGACCGCCTGAGCGATTCGCTCAACAACCTGCTGTCGTCGTCCTGAGACGTTGCCGCCGCTGGGCGGCCGGCGCTGCCGCTACTCGAGACTGCCGCGCAGGCGCTCGATGCACGGGATGTGAATCGTCCGCCCCTCGACCTCGATCAGGCCCGAATCGGTCAGTTCGTGCAGGATGCGCGAGAAGTGCTCCTGCGTGAGGTTGAGCCGCGAGGCGATGGTGCCCTTGCTGGTGGGCAGGCGGATCGAGACCCGGCCGGCGCCGACGCCTTCGCCGCTCATCTCTTCCTCGCGCAGCAGGTAGCCGATGATGCGTTCACGCCCGGAGCGCAGCGAATAGCTCTCGACGTCGCCCATCAGCCGGTGCAGGCGCTGTGCAAGGCCGGCGATGATCTTGCGGCAGAACAGCGGGTCGCCGTTCATCTCCTCGAAGAACACCAGCTTGCCGATGTGCAGCAGGGTGCTGTCGGTGAGCGCCTGCGCCATCACGACGTAGGGCTTGTCCATGAACATCACGGCCTCGCCGAAGCTCTGGCCCGGGCGCAGGATGTCGACGACCTTTTCGTTGCCTTCGGCCGACGTGAAGGCGAGCTTGATCTGGCCGGAGAGGATCAGATGGAAGCCGGTGCAGGTGTCGCCGCGATGGAACAGGATCTCGCCCTTGGGGGCCTTGATCTCGCGTACGCCGCGGGCGAAGCGGGCGATCTCGTCGCAGCCCAGGCCCTGGAACATCGCCGCGTGGCGCAGCAGGCGGCACAGGCGCTCCACCTCCGGTGGCAGGGAAGGGGTTCCGGTGGGCGCTGGCGCATCGCGCAGCGCCTCCTGGCACGGGATCTCGCAGTCATCGTTCATGGCGTTCGCCTCATGCTTCAGCGGGTGAGTTGGGCGTAGAACATCGGCAGGCGGGCGGGCAGCTCGTCGGGCTCGCGGATCACGGCGTAGCCGCCGGGGCCGAACAGGTGGGGCAGGTAGCTCGCGCCCTCGCGGTCGATGGTGACGCAGAAGGGCACGATGCCGCGACCGCGCGCCTCGATGACGGCGACGCGCGTGTCCTCGATGCCGTAGCGGCCGTCGTAGAGATCGAGGTCGTTGGGCTTGCCGTCGGACAGGATCAGCAGGATGCGGCGCGCGGCGGTCTGCTTCTCGAGCACGCTGGTGGCGTGGCGGATGGCAGCACCGAGCCGTGTGTAGTAACCGGGCTTGATCGCCATGATGCGCCCGCGCGCGGCGTCGTCGAAGCGCTGCGAGAAGTCCTTCAGGCGATGGAAGCGCACGTTGCTGCGCTTGACCGAGGAGAAGCCGCATAGCGCGAAGCGGTCGCCGGTGGCGGACAGGGCCTCGCCGAACAGCAGCAGCGAGTCGCGGATGACGTCGATGACGCGCGCCTCGGACGAGATCCAGGCATCGGTGGACAAGGACAGGTCGGCCAGCGCCAGGCAGGCGAGGTCGCGCTCGCGCTTCTCCAGCGACAGGTAGAGCTGGTCGGACGGGTGGTGGCCGATGGCGCGGTCGGTGGCGGCGCGCACCACGGCATCGACATCGAGTTCGCTGCCGTCGACCTGGCCCTTGAGCCAGCGCCGGCCGGGTTGCAGCGCGGCGAACTGGCGGTGCAGGTGGCGCGCGGTGCGGCGCAGGTGCTGCGGCAGCGGCACCGGGGCGGCACGCGGGTCGCGTGGCGAGGCGGCAAGCTCCTGCAGGCGGACGTGGTCCTCGCGCAGCAGGTGCTTGCGGTAATCCCATTCGGGCAGCGGGATGCCGTCGCCGAGCACGACGTCGTCCTCTGCGGCCGAAGGCAGGTCGAGGTCGAAGCGAACCTTGGAGGCGACGCGCTCCTCGTCGCGCGACAGCGCGAGCTGCTCGAGGTTGGCGGCGGCGTCGGCAGCGTTGTCGTCGGGGTCGTCGTCGGTGCTGCGCTTGACCTTCAGGAACTCCGCCACCGACAGCAGACTCTCGGCGCGGAAGATCATCAGCAGGCCGTGCTTTTCCTGCGGCTGCTCGACACGCTCGACGCGGTGGGCCTGGCGCTCGGTCTCGCGTTCGTCGCGCTTGCTCTGCGCGTTGGCGCTGGCCTCGGCACCCTGGCCGTTTCTTGTTTCGGCCGTGGCGCCGGGGACGAGGTCGCCCAGCCACAGCAGCACCGGCTGGTGCGGCATGCCCTTGGGCGGCAGGGCGGGCAGGGCGGCGACGCTGCCAGGCTGCAGCAAGGCCTGTCTGATCCGTTGCTCGCGTTCGGCCTCTTCGGGTGGCAGGCGGGCGGGGTCGGGACGTTGCCTCAGCACGGCGGCAACGAGGCGGTCGTAGCGCGCCTGCAGGCCGGGCCAGCGCAGCAGGGCGCGCAGCGTGGCGAGCTGGTTCAGGCGCAGTTCCAGCGTTGCCGGGTCGGCACTGGCGCCTTCGGGCAGGGGCGCGAGCCGCGTCCGGGCGTCGGCCAGCGCGACCTCGTCCTCGGGTCCGATCGGCGTGCCCTGCGCGGCGGCGAGGGCGGCCAGCCACAGGTAGAGGTCGCGGTTGAGACTGCGCTCGGGCAGGGCGTCCAGCTCCATCGGCAGGCGCAGCGTGCTGGCGTCCATGCGTGCGCGGGCGATGCGCTCGTCACTGCCGGCGATGCGCGACAGCAGGCTGCGGCGCGCGCCATGGACATCGGCGGTTGCGGCCGCGACACGCAGGCCCGGGTCGCCACCGAGGGCGCGAAAGAACACGCCCGTCATGCGTTCGATCTCCTTCAGCTTCACCACGGCCTCGGGAAAGTGGCCGCCCGCTGCGCGGGTGATGAAACGGTGCCAGAGCTTGCCGACGACTTCTTCCATGCTTCAACGCTCCCGGATTGCACGGAAGCCGGCTTCGTTCTGCCGCGCGGCCTCGCCCGACACCCAGGCCAGCAGCGGGCCGTCCGGGTTGTCGCGCTGGGTCTCGCCGCAGGCATCGACGCACTGGGCGCATTGCGTGCAGGTGAACATGTGGCGCTTGATGTTGCGCGGCTTGAGCCGCATCGGGCACACCGCGTCGCAGGCGGACTGGCGTTCGGGCAGGCAGCTCGCACAGTCGCTGGCGCGGTCGCGCTTGAAGCCGACGACCATCGCGTCCTTGTTGCTCATCCACGCCAGGCTCTGGAACAGGCCGACGGCGCACACGAAGCGGCAGAACAGGTGGCGCGCGAAAAGGAACTCGAGGCTCAGCACCACGGTGGCGGCGGTGATGAAGATGAACTGGTTGCGGGTGAGGTTGCCGCTGAACAGGTTGCCGTACACCTCGGCCGGCGGCAGCAGGTAGGTGAGCAGCACGACGGCCCAGAGGAAGGCGAAGGCCACGGCAGCGGGCACGACCACGGCCCACCAGCGCACATCGACGCGGCGCGGGCTGCCATCGGTGTTCCAGCGCGGCAGCGCGAACTTCTCCCACATGCTGGGCTTGCCCGACGCACGCGCCATCAGCTTGTTGATGGTCTCGACCACCGAGAAGTGCGGGCACAGCCAGCCGCAGTACAGCCGGCCCCACTTCCATGCCGCCCAGATGAACAGCCCGGCGCCGGCCAGCAGCGGCACGAACAGGCGCAGCATGATGTTGCCGGCCGCTTCGAGCGCGGTGGCCTTGCCGGCGAGGAAGTCGTCGAGCCCCAGCCGCCACTCCATGCCCAGCAGCCAGGCGTGATCGGCGTTGAGGTCGTAGCGGAACAGGTCGAACACCGGCGCGAGCACGAACAGGACGAAGAAGCCCACCTGGAAGGCGAGGCGCTTGCCCTGGCGACTGCGCGGCGCGGCGCTGCCGGCGACGGCGATGGGGATGACGCGCTGCGGCCGAGCGGGGCTGCGCGGGGAACTCAACTCAGTCATGCTCGCGTGGCCCGAAGATTGGATAACGCCAGCTGCGACCGTTGATCGCGCGCGACAGACCGAGCACACCGAGCAGGATCAGCCCGGCATGAACGAGGGTGAAGTACAGCACGCCGATGACCCACGACCAGGGGTTGTCGAAGCCGCCGAGGGCGAAGATGGCGACGCTCAGGCTGACCAGCAAGGTGCCGCCCCAGATGCAGGTCCACCCGGTCTGGCGCAGGTGGTTGCGCACCAGCGGATCCGGGTGGTCGTGGTGCTTTGCCCACAGCACCATCAGCACCAGGAAGGCGAGTCCCGGCGCCAGCATCAGGTTGATGAGGAACAGGGCTTCGGCCACCACCGCGAGCCGGGGGCCGGGCATCACGTGACGTAGGGGGTCGGGGCGCAGTGGGTCGGGGCGTTCGATCGGCATCGTTCGGCGGCTCGGGTCGGCGGCCGGCGTCAGCGGCCGAAGGTGGCGGCGACGACTTCCATCAGCGCCTCAGCGACCTCGGCGTCGTCGGTCAGGCTCTCGATGATGCCGACGCGGCAGGCGGCCACCGGGTCCATGCCGTCCTTGACCAGCAGTGCGGCGTAGATCAGCAGGCGGGTGCTGGCGGCTTCCTCGAGGTCGCGGTCCTTCAGCGCACGCAGCGCACCAGCGATGGTGACGAGGCGGCGGGCAAGGTCGGGCGCGCAGCCGGTCTCGCCGAGGAGGATGGCTTCCTCCTGCTCGGCGCGCGGGAAGTCGAAGCGGATGCTGACGAAGCGCTGGCGGGTGGAGGGCTTCATGCCCTTCAGCAGGTTCTGGTAGCCCGGGTTGTAGGACACGACCAGCATGAAGCTGGGCGGCGCCTCGAGCAGTTCACCGGTGCGGTCGATCGGCAGGATGCGGCGGTCGTCGGCCAGCGGGTGCAGCACCACCGTGGTGTCCTTGCGGGCCTCCACGACTTCGTCCAGGTAGCAGATGCCGCCTTCTCGCACCGCGCGGGTCAGCGGGCCGTCGCACCACACGGTCTTGCCGTCGCCGATGAGGTGGCGGCCGACGAGGTCGGCCGCGGTGAGGTCATCGTGGCAGGCCACGGTATAGAGCGGCAGTCCGAGGCGGGCTGCCATGTGGGCGACGAAGCGGGTCTTGCCGCAGCCGGTCGGGCCCTTGATCAGCAGCGGCAGGCGGTTCTTCCAGGCATGCTCGAACACCGCGACTTCGTCGCCGGCGGCCTGGTAGTAGGGCAGGTCGAGCCGTGCTGCGCCCGCGAGGTTTTCCATTTTCATTGCGGCAGTCCCTTGATGTATGCGATGGCGATGACGGCCCAGACGAGGACCATCCAGCCCAGCGTCAGCGCGCGCCACAGCAGCGGTGCGTGGCGCAGCGCCATGAAGTCGAGGATGATCACGGCGCCTTTCCAGAACGAGATCAGGGCCAGGATGGCGATCGCGCCCTTGCCGGTGGCACCCAGTGCGCCCATGCCCCAGGTAAGGAGCGTGGCGACGATGAGCGTCGCCCACAGCACGGTGGTGCGGCGCGGGGTGCCATGGACGTCGGAGCCGGAATGCATGCGTGTGCCCTCAGTGGATGACATAGACCAGCGGGAACAGGACCAGCCACACCAGATCCACCATGTGCCAGTAAGCGGCGCCGGTCTCGAGGCCATTCATGTCGCCGGGGCCATATCGGCCCGTGCGTGCGCCATTCCACATCGCGATCAGGATCACCATGCCCAGAATGACGTGCATGAAGTGAAAGAAGGTCAGCGACAGGTAGAACATGTGGAAGGGGCTGCTCGAGAGACTGATGTTGTGCTCGAAGGCCGCCGCGTACTCGAACATCTTGACCACCAGGAAGCCGGCGCCGCAGGCGATGGCGGCCAGCAGCCAGTGCGCGCAGGATTTAGAGAGGCGATGCTCGGCGGCCTGCACGGCACGGACCACGAAGTAGCTGGCGGTGAGCAGCAGGATGGTGTTGAGCGCGCCGGCGTTGCGGTTGAGCGCCGCCTGTTCGGCGTCGAACAGTTCGATGTTGTTGGCGCGGGTGAAGGCGTAGGCGGCGAAGAACACGCCGAAGGCGAGCAGTTCGGCGAGGATGAAGAACCAGATCGCAAGATCGCCGGCCAGCCGGGGTGTGACAGGCGGTTGCGCGGAAGCCGCGACGGACGGTGCGGAGAGAGCATGCTGTTTCATGCGCCGCAGTCTAGGCAGTGCCGCGGGAAATAAAATTGATCGTGGTTAACCAAGGCGGCGCGCGATGCTTGGCCTGCCGATTTTCTTCGGATTGGGGATTCGGGCTTGGCGCTTGTATTGCGGTCGGTTGGGGCCGGCGCTATCGTTTCGTCAACAAGACAAGAATCCCGCATCGGCAGGGAGGTTGCGATGGTGCAGGGTGTGCAGGATGTCGAGCTGTTGCAGAAGCTGCACGTGGGCATCGTCGTGCACGCACCCGATGCAAGCGTGATCTTCCTGAACGCGCGTGCGTGCGAATTGCTGGGGGTCTCGAAGGGAGACATGCTCGGCGCGCAGGATCTGATGCCCGGCTGGTCCTTGAAGCAGGAGGATGACCGCTGGCTGAGGCCCGACGAGTACCCCGTCAATCGCGTGATCTCCAGCCGCCTTCCGCTGGCGGAACAGGTACTGGGGGTCGTGCGGCCGGGGCATGAGGGCGTGACGTGGGCCATGGTCAGTGCTTTCCCCCTCTTCGATGCGGATGGCGCCCTAGAGAAAGTCGTCATCAGCTTCCACGATGTGTCCCAACTCAAGCACACGGAGGCCGTGCTCAAGGAGCGCGCCGAACAGTTGCGCCTTGTCCTCGAGGGCGCGGATCTCGGCCTGTGGGACTGGAACATCCGCAGCGGTGAGGTGAAGCGCAATGCGCGCTGGGCGACGATGCTCGGCTACACGTATGAGGAAATCGAACATACGACGATGCAGTGGTCCGACTTCGTCCATCCGGACGATCGCGAGCGTGCGTGGGCCTCGATCATTGAGGTGCTCGAGGGGCGTGCGCCGACCCACAAGCTCGAGTACCGGATGCAGCACAAGGACGGCTCGTACCGCTGGATCCTGGACCAGGCCAGCGTCATGCAGCGCGACGAGGCGGGCCGGCCGGTCCGGATGTGCGGCACCCATGCCGACGTGACCGAGCGCAAGCTGATGGAGGAAGAGATCGCGCACCAGGCGCGGACGGATTACCTGACCGGCGTGTTCAACCGCCGGCATTTCATGGCGCTGGCGACGGCCGAGATCGAGCGAGCCAAGCGCTATGACAGCGATCTGTCGATCCTGATGCTCGACGTCGACCGGTTCAAGCGCATCAATGACCGACACGGCCATCGGGTCGGCGATGCCGTGCTCAGGGCACTCTGCAAGGGGTGCCAAGCTGCCTTGAGGACGCCCGACGTGTTCGGGCGGCTCGGTGGCGAGGAGTTTGCCATCCTGCTGCCCGAGACCGATCTCGAGGCCGCGGCGGAAGTGGCCGAGCGCCTGCGCCTTGTGGCTGCCGATGCGTCGGTGCCGGACGAGAGCGGGCGTCCTGTCCGCTTCACCGTGTCAATTGGCGTCAGCGCGATGGTGTCGGATGACGACGACATCGGCACCTTGCTCAACGCGGCAGACTGGGCGCTGTATGCGGCGAAGAACGCGGGTCGCAACCGGGTGCAGGTTCTGGCGCGCTGAGCGCCCCGGCTTTCGGGGCAAGCCCGGTGCCGTCTCAGCGGCGGTCGGCCGGCAGCAGGGTGCCGAGCCAGTGTCGCGTAACGTCTGTCATGCGGTTGGCGAAGCCCCATTCGTTGTCGAACCAGACCATTAGATTGACGAGCCGCGGCCCGATCATGCGCGTTTGCCCGCCGTCGACGATGGCCGAGTGCGGGTCATGATTGAAGTCGATGGAGGCATGCGGGTCGTCTGACCAGGCGATGAGCCCGCGATAGGCGCCCTCGCTGGCGGCGCGCAGCAGCGCGTTGATGCGCGGGGCATCGGCGTCGTCGGCCAGCTGCAGCACCATGTCGATGGCCGAGACGTTGTGCGTGGGCACGCGGATGGCCTTGGCCTGCACCCTGCCGGCGAGCTCCGGCAGCAGGCGTTCGACGCCGCGCGCGAGGCCCGTCGACACCGGAATGATCGATTGCATGGCCGAACGCGTGCGGCGCAGGTCGGCATGGTGGTAGCCGTCGATCAGCGGCTGGTCGTTCATGACCGAATGCAGCGTGGTGAGCAGTGCGTTCTCGAGGCCGATTTCGCGATGCAGCAGCGCGAGCACCGGGATGACGGCATTGGTGGTGCAGGAGGCGTTCGACACGAGGCGGGCGCCGGCGTCCAGACCGGACTCGTTGATCCCGTACACGATCGTCGCGTCGACATCCTCGGCACTGTTTCCCGGGTGCGACAGCAGCAGGCGCGGGCAGCCGGCGTCGAGAAAGCGCTCGAGCGCGCTGCGGCTGCTGTACTGGCCGGAGCATTCGACGACGAGGTCGATCTCGTGGGCCGACCAGTTGACCGCTTCGGGTGTCGTGGCGTGGCTCACCTCGATCGCATGGCCGTTGATGACCAGCCTGCCATCGGCCGTCGTCACCTCGCCGGGGAAGCGACCGTGTGTCGAGTCGAAACGGGTCAGGTAGGCGATGCTGGCGAGGTCTGCCGGCTCATTGATGGCGACGACCTGGAACTGCCCGGCGAGTCCGGCTTCGTGCAGGGCGCGCAGATAGCAGCGGCCGATACGGCCGTAGCCGTTGATCGCAATGCGGTGGGGGCGGGGCAGGGCGGGCTGGCTCGGGCGGGACACGTGGGTTTCCGGGGCGTTGCGGGCAGGGAAACCGGATTCTAACGGCTCGTGCCCGCGATCCAGCGTGAGCGGCACAAAAAGGCACGCTCGCGGTGGACGAAAAAAGGGGCGGCCTAAGCCGCCCCAACCCCTTCCCCCGGTCGCCCAGGAGTTACTGCGGAGAGACACCGGTTGTCGTCATGCCTTGGAAGGCTGGGTTTCACCCTTGACGAAGAAGCTGATCACATACACCAGCAGGCCGACGAAGAACATCACACCCGCCCATTCACGCATCCAGTAGAACAGGGAGACCTGGTCCTGGGCCATCATGAAGGACATCGGGGTGTCGGACACGCGCTGCAGCCAGACTTGCAGGATGCCGGCGGCGGTGAGGAACAGCGTGATGAAGACCATGGCGATGGTCATCAGCCAGAAGCTCCACATCTCCAGCACTTGCGACTTGTTGGAGTTGGCGGCGCGACCACGCAGGATCGGCATGGCGTAGCTGATGATGGTGAGCACGACCATCACGTAGGCGCCGTAGAAGGCCATGTGGCCGTGGGCGGCGGTGATCTGCGAACCGTGGGTGTAGTAGTTCACCGGGGCCAGGGTGTGCAGGAAGCCCCACACGCCGGCGCCGAGGAAGGCCATCACACCGGTACCCAGCGCCCACAGCACGGCCGCCTTGTTCGGATGCTCGCGACGACGGCGGTTCACCATGTTGAAGGCGAAGACGGTCATGGCGAAGAAGGGCAGCGGCTCCAGCGCGGAGAAGATGGAACCCCACCACTGCCAGTATTCCGGCGTGCCGATCCAGTAGTAGTGGTGGCCGGTACCGATGATGCCGGTGACCAGGGCCAGCGTGATGATCACGTACAGCCACTTCTCGATGACTTCGCGGTCGACACCGGTCACCTTGATCAGCACGAAGGCCAGCAGCGCGCCGAGGATCAGTTCCCACACGCCTTCCACCCAAAGGTGAACTACCCACCACCAGTAGAACTTGTCGCGGACAAGGTTGGTCGGGTTGTAGAAGGAGAACAGGAAGAAGATCGCCAGACCCCACAGGCCGAGCAGCAGGACCATGCTGATGGCGGTCTTGCGGCCCTTCAGGGTCGTCATGGTGATGTTGAACAGGAAGGCGAGTGCGACCACGACGATGCCGATCTTGGTGATCAGCGGCTGTTCGAGGAACTCACGCCCCATGGTGGCGAGGATGTCGTTGCCCGTCATCTCGGCCAGCGTGGCATACGGCACCAGCAGATAGCCGAGGATGGTGGCGGCACCCGCGACGAGGAAGACCCAGAACAGGATCAGCGCCAGCTTCGGGCTGTAGAGTTCGGTTTCCGCCTCTTCCGGCACCATGTAGTACGCAGCCCCCATGAAGCCGAACAGCAGCCACACGATCAGCAGGTTGGTATGGACCATGCGGGCGACGTTGAACGGGATTTCCGGGAAGAGGAAATCGCCGACCACGTACTGCATGCCCATGATCAGGCCGAAGATGATTTGCCCTACGAATAGACCGATCGCCGCGATGAAGTAGGGCATGGCGACCGCTTGTGACTTGTATTGCATGGATGATCCCCTTGTCGGTTCTCCGGGTTTGCCCAATTAGCCTTCGATGTTCGGCGGCCAGTTGGCCGTGTTGATCTCGGACACGTACTTCAGGAAGGCGACGAGATCGTCGAGTTCCTGGTCGTTCAGGTGGAAATTGGGCATCTGGCGACGGCCCGGCGCACCGGTAGGCTGGCTCTGCATCCACGCCTTGATGAATTCCGGTCCGCGGCGGGTGTAGACGTTGCCGAGTTCCGGAGCGAAGTAGGCGCCTTCACCCAGCAGGGTGTGGCAGCCCAGACAGTTGCGGGTCTCCCAGATGTGCTTGCCGGCCGCGACCTGGGGCGTGATGTTGGCCGAGTTGTCCCGCGATGGCAGTTCGCGTTCGGTATCGAAGGTCAGCGCAAGGAACAGGAGGAAGAAGAAAACCGTTCCCCCGTAGAAGATGTTCCGCGCCATTGATTTGGTGAAAATGCCGCTCATCGCGCACTCCTCATCATTGGTCTCGTTTTCAGGATTGGTGTCAGTGGTCAGGGGTACTACCGAGAGGTCCAACATCCCACGGCAATGCCGGTGGTGAGCGCATGGTAGGGAGGGGGGGCGGCCCCCTCCATGATTTGCATCAAGATTGACCAGGCGCCTGCGAGATGCCGCAGACACGTGGTTACAGGGGCAGAAGCCCTGCGCAGGCGAACCCGGGGAGACGACGGATGGCAATGACGACAGGGTGGCGGGAGGTGCGACGACGGCTTGGCGTGGCGGTGGCTGCGGGACTTTGTGTCGCATCGTCTCCCGGTGCAGCGGCGCTTGCGGTGGACGTCGGCCATACGCTAGCCGCGCCGGGGGCGACGAGTGCGCGCGGACGCAGCGAGTTTGCGTTCAACCTGGATCTGGCACGGGCTCTGGCGCGGGCACTGGAAGACCGCGGCTTTCCGGTGCGGCTGATCAACGAGGATGGCCTGATCGCCAGCCTGCAGGCACGTCCGCAGGCCGCGTCGGGCACCGACTTCCTGATCTCCGTGCATCACGACTCGGTCAGCGAGCACGAACTGCGCCCCTGGGTGTGGGAGGGGCAGGCGCTGAACTACAACGACGATTTCGCCGGCCACTCCCTCTTCGTCTCACGCGACAATCCGGACACCGCACGCAGCATCCTGTGTGCGCGCATCATCGGTGCCCGCCTGCAGCGCATGGGTTTCGTTCCCACGCACAAGAACGGCCGCAGGCGTGCCTACGCCGATACCCAACATGCAGTGCACTACTACGATGGACTTGCGGTGCTGCGCCATGCGCGGATGCCGGCGGTGCTGTTCGAGGCCGGCGTCATCAAGAACCGCGAGGAAGAGCTGCTGCTGCGTGACGAAGCACGCATCCGCCTGATGGCCGACGGCATCGCGACCGGCCTGGCGGCGTGTCTGCGCAACGGCTTGCCGGCCGACGGCGAGGCCGAAGCCGATGCCCGGCCCTGACGCTGTCGAGTGATTTCAAGGAGATCAGCACCGGCTGCGAGATGGTGTCGCAGGGCAAATACTGACGCCATGCGGCGGTCGGCCAGTTCGCGAAGTCGCTCACGGAGGTGAACCTGGCAATCGTCGCGATGGGGGAGATCGCGTGCAGGACATGAGAGCGACGAAAGCACGAAGCCCGCGCTCCTTGCTGAGCGCGGGCTTCGTGCTTTCGGAAGAGCGGATTACTTTGCCGTCGGCAGGCGAGAGGACACGCCCTGCACGAAATAGTCCATCTTGCCGAGCGATTCGTCGTCCATCACTGCGCCCTTGGCGAGGCGCTCCTTGCCGGCCTGGTCGACCACCGGACCGGTGAAGGGGTGGAAACTGCCGGCCTTCATGCGTCCTTCCAGGTCCTTGGCCATGGCCTGGACGTCGGCCGGAATGGCCGGATTGAGCGGTGCGAGGCGGATCATGCCGTCCTTGAAGCCGCCCCACACGCGTTCGGGCTTCCAGGTGCCGGCCAGCACGTCATTGACGGTCTTGGTGTAGAACTCGCCCCAGTGGTGGGTGGTGCCCGTGAGCTGGGCCTTGGGGCCGTACTTCGACATGTCGGAGTGGTAGGCGAAGGCGTAAGCGCCTTTTTCCTCGGCGGCCTGCACGGTGGCGGTGGAGTCGGTATGGTGGGTCAGCATGTCCGCACCCTGCGAGATCAGCGTCATCGCCGCCTCGCGCTCCTTGCCCGGGTCGTACCAGCTGTTGGCCCAGATCACGCGGACCTCGACGTTGGGATTGACGCTGCGCGCGCCCATCGTGAAGGCGTTGATGCCTTGCAGGACCTCGGGGATCGGGAAGGCGCCGACGTAGCCCAGCACGTTCGACTTGGTCATCTTGCCCGCGATGACACCGTTGATGTAGCGGCCTTCGTAGAAGCGCGCGTTGTAGTTCGCGAAGTTCTTGCCCGACTTGTAGCCGGTGGCGTGCAGGAAGGTGACGTTGGGGAACTGCTTGGCCACGCGCTCGACGTAGTTCATGTAGCCGAAGCTGGTGGCGAAAACGATCTTGCTGCCGCTGGCGGCGAACTCGCGGATCACGCGCTCGGCGTCGGCACCTTCGGCCACGCTCTCGACGTAGCGGCTCTGCACCTTGTTGCCGAGGGCCTTCTCCATCTCCTTGCGGCCTTCGTCGTGCTGGAAGGTCCAGCCGGCGTCGCCGATCGGGCTGACATAGACGAAACCGAGCTTGGCCGGTTCCTGGGCGAAGGCGGACAGGGGCAGGCTGGCCGCGACCGCGAGGGCGGCACTGGACAGGATGAACTGGCGACGTTGCGTCATGCTGGGTCTCCGGGAACAGGTGAAGGGGAAGGACTCGGGGATTCTAACCATTCGGCGCGGCGCCGCCGCACCGTGTTTTCCTCAATGGGCCGACGGCGACCAGTTGCGTGTGGCGCGCACGCATTCGCGCACCAGGCAAGGTCCGCGGTAGATCAGCCCGCTGTACACCTGGACCAGCGCGGCACCGGCGTCGAGCTTGGCACAGGCGCCGCGACCGTCGAGCACGCCGCCGGCGGCGATGATCGGCAGCTCGCCGGCGAGCGCCTTGCTCAGCTGGCGGACGACGGCCGTCGAGGCCTCGAACACCGGCGCGCCGGACAGGCCGCCCTGCTGGTCGCCGTTGCGGATGCCCTGCACCTTGTCGCGCGCGATCGTGGTGTTGGTGGCGATGACGCCATCGATGCGGTGGCGGCGCAGCGCGTCTGCGATGTTGATGACTTGCGCCTCGTCGAGATCGGGCGCGATCTTCAGCGTCAGCGGCACGTAGCGGCCGTGGGTGTCGGCCAGGCGCGTCTGCGCGACCTTGAGGCGGCCGAGCAGGTCGTCGAGTTCGGATTCGCCCTGCAGCTGGCGCAGGTTCTTGGTGTTGGGCGAGGAGATGTTGACCGTCACGTAGCTCGCCAGCGCATAGACCTTGTCGAGGCAGGCGAGGTAGTCGTCGGCAGCCTTCTCGATCGGCGTGTCGAAGTTCTTGCCGATGTTGATGCCGAGGACACCGTTGAACCGGGCAGCCTTGACGTTGGCAACCAGCGCGTCGACGCCGTGGTTGTTGAAGCCCATGCGGTTGATGATGCCGCTCACCTCGGGCAGGCGGAACATGCGGGGGCGCGGGTTGCCCGGCTGCGGGCGGGGCGTGATGGTGCCGATCTCGATGAAGCCGAAGCCCATGCGGGCAAGGCCGTCGATGGCTTCGCCGTTCTTGTCGAGGCCGGCGGCCAGGCCGATGCGGTTGGGGAAGCGCAGTCCCATCACCTCGACCGGCTCGGCGGGCTCGGGCGTGCCGGCGGGCAGCATGCGGCCGGCGATCTTCAGCGAGTGGATGGCGAATTCGTGGGCGGTTTCCGCGTCGAGCGAAAACAGCAGGGGTCGGGCGATGTCGTAGAGCATCGCGCGATTGTAGCGATTCGGCTCGCGTCAGGCGATGCCGGGCGCGGTGTGCTGCAGCGGTTGCCAGCGTCCGTCCTGCAGAGCCTCGAGCGGGTGGAAGCGCGCCTTGTAGGCCATCTTGGGACTTTCTTCGATCCAGTAGCCCAGATACACGTAGGGCAGCCCGAGCCGGCGACAGGTCTCGACCTGCCACAGGATGCCGTAGGTGCCGAAGGCGCTGCCGGGCAGGTCGGGGTCGTAGAAGGTGTAGACGCTGGACAGGCCGTCTTCCAGCCGGTCGATGACGCTGACCATGCGCAGCGCGCTTTCGTCGCGGAATTCGATCAGGCGTGTGTCGACATGGCTCTGCAGCAGGAAATGGGTGTATTGCTCACGGTTGTCGAGATCCATGCCGCCGCCCGAATGGCGCGCACCCTGGTAGCGCTGGTACAGGCGGTAGTGCTCCTCGATGAAGGCCAGCGGACGCTCAACCGTGTGCAGGGTTGCGTGGCGCTTCCAGGCGCGCCGCTGGCTGCGGTCGGGGTGGAACTGTTGCACCGGGATGCGGACGGGCACGCAGGCGTTGCAGGTGTCGCAATAAGGGCGGTAGGTGAATACGCCGCTGCGGCGAAAACCGCGACGCACCAGTTCGCCGTAGACCTGGGTGTCGATGAGGTGCCCAGGGGTCGCGACCTGCGAGCGCGCGCTGCGTCCGGCGAGGTACGAGCACGCGTAGGGCGCCGTCGCATAGAACTGGATCAGGGCGTAGGGATAGTCCTTCTGCATTGTCTCCTGCCTGCGACCATGATTCCTGTCAGCACCAGTCGGTGTCCCCTGCGGCGTCCGCCGGCCATTTTCCGGGCGAGCCGCCGTCAGGCGTGTGGATCGCAAGTGCCGCGCAGAAGTCGCTGCGGGGCATCTCGCGCGCGCCCATCGACTGAAGGTGTGCGGTGGTCATCTGGCAGTCGATCATGACATAGCCGCGGGCGCCGAGGAAACGGGCGAGATGCGCCAGCGCAACCTTGGAGGCGTCGGACTCGCGCGTGAACATCGACTCGCCGAAGAAAACGCGACCCAACGCCATGCCGTACAGGCCGCCCACCAGCTTTCCATCACGCCAGCTTTCGACACTGTGGGCGACGCCCAGTTCGTGCATGCGGCAATAGGCGCGGCGCATCTCGGCGGTGATCCACGTGCCCAGCCCGGGCTCGCGGGGCGCTGCACAGGCTTCGATGACCTCGGCGAAGGCGGTGTCGAAACGCACCTCGAAGCGGCCGCGGCGCAAGGTCTTGCGCAGCGAGTGGCTGATGCGGATCGCGTCGGGAATCAGGACCAGGCGGGGGTCGGGGCTCCACCACAGGATGGGTTCGCCAGCGTTGAACCACGGGAAGATGCCGTGGCGGTAGGCCTCGAGCAGCCATTCGGGGCTCAGGGCGCCGCCGGCTGCGAGCAGGCCGTTCGGGTCGTCGAGCGCGGCGCTGACCAGAGGGAAACCCGGGGCGCCTCCTTCAAGCCACGGAATCAAGGGCGCCTCAGGCGGCCGCAGCCGGCTCGTCCTGGAAGGTGATCACGTGGTCGACATCGAGCCGGATGCCGATGCGTTCGCCGATCGCATGGTTGTGGTGGCTCGGGACCAGTGACAGCACGCGCGCGCCGCTCGCCAGACGCAGGGTGTACAGGATGTCGGCGCCGCGGAAGGCCTTGTGCAGCACCTCGGCCTTCAGCGGGCTGCGGTCGTCGTGCACGATGTCGTCGGGACGCAGCAGCACGTCCACCGCGCGGTCGAGCCGGCAGCTCTTGCCGCCCTCTCCGCAGAACAGGGGGCCTGCGCCGTCGAGCACGCCAAGCTCGATCTGCACCCGGCGCTCGTCCAGCATCTGGCCCTCGATGAACACCCCCTGCCCGATGAAGTCGGCGACGAAGCGGTTGGTCGGCTCGTGATACAGGTTGTAGGGCGTGTCCCATTGCTGGATGCGGCCCTCGTGCATGATGCCGATCTCGTCCGCGACCGCGAAGGCTTCGTGCTGGTCGTGGGTCACGAGGATGGCGGTCGTGTCGGTGGCCTTGATGATGTCGCGCACCTCGTAAGACAGGCGTTCGCGCAGGTCGACATCGAGGTTGGAGAAGGGCTCGTCGAGCAGCAGCAGGCTCGGGCGCGGCGCCAGCGCGCGCGCAAGCGCCACGCGCTGCTGCTGCCCGCCGGACATCTCGTGCGGATACTTCTTGCCCTGCGAGGACAGGCCGACGAGGCTCAGCAATTCGCCAACGCGCGCCTGGCGCACGCCGGCACTCTCGCCACGCAGGCCGAAGGCGATGTTGTCGGCCACGGTCAGGTGCGGGAACAGCGCATAGTCCTGGAAAACCATGCCGATGCGGCGCCGTTCGGGCGGAAGGTGGGTGCTGGCATCGCTGACGACCTGACCGCCGAGCCGGATTTCGCCCGCCGCGATGCGCTCGAAGCCGGCGATACAGCGCAGCACGGTGGTCTTGCCGCAGCCCGAAGGGCCGAGCAGGCAACCGATCCGGCCATTTTCGAGGCCGAAGGAGAGGGCGCGGACGATCCGATGCGCGCCGAAGGCGAGATCGATGTCGATGAGTTGAAGATGTGGCATCGTGAGGGCTTGTCCGGGGACTGCGCGAATTATTGCACCGCGGCGTTCCAAATGCGATCAATTATAATTCCCGGCTCAACAGGCGGCCGGACCATCAGAAGCCCGGCCCGAAGGACACGGAATCCGAATGGAACACAAGGGAGGGCAGGCCGCAACGGGCCTGCGCTGGTCGTCACTGACCGTCATCGCAGTCCTCATCGCAGTCCTCATCGCCGCGCCGGTGCTGTCGGTGTTTTCGAACGTGTTCGCGGGCGGCACCAGCGAGACCTGGGCGCACCTCAGCGAGACGGTACTGGGCGAGTTCGTCTTCAATACCGTGGTGTTGTGCATCGGCGTCGGGCTGGGCGTGGCGTCGATCGGCATCACCACGGCGTGGCTGACGACGATGCTGGATTTTCCCGGCCGACGTTTCTTCGAGTGGGCGCTGGTGCTGCCGATGGCCATGCCGGCCTATGTGATGGCCTACGTCTATACCGATTTCCTGCAGTTCGTCGGCCCGGTGCAGACGGGCTTGCGCGAGTTCTTCGGCTGGCGCGCGGGCGATTACTGGTTCCCTGACGTGCGCACCGTGGGCGGCGCGGTGGCGATGTTCATGTTCGTCCTCTATCCCTACACCTACATGCTGGTGCGCGCGGCCTTCCTCGAGCGCGCGGGTGGCATGCTGGAGGCAGGGCGCTCGCTGGGGCTCGGCCCATGGCGCTGCTTCTTCCGCGTATCGCTGCCCCTGGCGCGTCCGGCGGTGGTGGGCGGTACCGCGCTGGCGCTAATGGAGACGCTGGCCGATTTCGGCACGGTGTCCTACTTCGGCGTGCAGACCTTCACCACCGGCATCTATCGCGCGTGGTTCTCGCTTGGCGACCGCATCGCGGCGGCACAATTGTCCGCGGCGCTGCTGGCCTTCGTCGTCATCGTGCTCAGTCTCGAGCATGCGACGCGCGGACGGGCGCGCTTCAACAACACCTCGCGCCAGCAGGCTGCGCCGGCGCGTAGGCGCCTGTCGCCGATGATGGGTCTGCTGGCCGCGTTTGCGTGCTTCATGCCGCTGCTGCTCGGCTTCCTGCTGCCGGCCGGGCTACTGCTGCAGATGGCGTTTGCTGAGGGTGATGCGCAGTTCGGTCCTCGCTTCTTCCAACTGGCGAGAAACAGTTTCGTGCTCGCCGCCGTGACTGCGGTGCTCGCCGTGGTGCTGGCGTTGGTGCTGGCCTATGCGGCGCGGCTGGCGCGCTCCGCGGTGCCGCGCTCGCTGAACCGGGTCGTCGGGCTGGGCTATGCCGTCCCGGGCTCGGTGATCGCGGTGGGTGTGCTGATCCCGGTCACCCGGCTCGATGCCTGGCTGGCGCAGACCTGGCAGGCGCTGTTCGACGTCAATCCCGGGCTGGTCCTCACTGGCGGCATCGCTGCGCTGGTGTATGCATATCTGGCGCGCTTTCTCGCGGTCGCGCTGCATGCGGTGGACGCCAGCCTTGGCAAGATCACGTCGAGCATGGACGATGCGGCACGCAGTCTGGGCTTCGGCAAGTGGGCGACCCTGCGAAGCGTGCACGTGCCGATCCTGCGGGGCAGCCTGCTGTCGGCCGCGCTGCTGGTATTTGTCGACGTCATGAAGGAGTTGCCGGCCACGCTGGTGATCCGGCCGTTCAACTTCGACACCCTGGCCACGCAGGCGCATACGCTGGCGTCCGACGAGCGCCTGACCGAGGCGTCGACCGCTGCGCTGATGATCGTTGCAGTGGGCTTGCTGCCGATGATCCTGATCTCGCGCCAGATCCTGAAATCCGGCAGACGCAGCAACTGAGTTGCATCAATCCCCGCGTGCGGCGCGGGGGGCGTGACACGGTTCTCGCGAGGCGCGATTCCGCGCCCGTTGGCACTGGATTATCCCGAGCACAGGCCATATCCTTGCGGCGATTCGGGTCTTTCAAGAACGTCCAACCACGCCACTGCCCGGGATCGCCTCCTTGACGTCTCAAACGCACTCCTTCCAATCCGCGCCGCGCTCGATCCGCGAGTCATTCGCCTCGACGCCGCTGCGGTGGGCCGCAATGCTGACGGCCTTGTGCGTGGTGGCCATTCTGCTGCCCGGCTGGAGAATGTTTTCCTCGGCCGAGCATTACCTTGCGCTGCACAACGCGCTGGAGTTCTTCTCGATCGCCGTGTCGGCAATGGTGTTCGCGCTGGGCTGGAACCTCAGGCGGTCGGCCTCCGGTGGTGCATTCCTGTGGTTGGGGGTGTTTGCACTTGCCGTTGCGGTGATCGACCTGCTGCACCTGCTGTCGTATGAGGGCATGCCGTCGCTGGTGACGCCCAGCAGTCCCGAAAAGGCGATCAACTTCTGGCTCGCCGCCCGCGTTTTGACCGCACTGTGCCTGCTCGGGCTCGTCTTCGTGCCGCCCCGGCCGTGGCGTGCCGCAACCGCTGTCGGCGCCGTCGTCGCTGCGCTGGCAACGAGCGCAGGCGTGGCCTGGATTGGACTGTTTCATGCTGACCGGCTGCCGAGCACCTTCGTGCCGGGCGAGGGCGTGACCGCTTTCAAAGTGGCCGTGGAATACGGCATCGCCGGTCTGCACGCGCTTGCCGCTGTGCTTCTGTTGCGGACTGCAGTCCGGCAGGGGCGGGCGGCGATGGTGTGGCTGGCCGCCGCCGCCTGGGTACTGGGACTGACGGGCTTGTTCTTCACGCTCTATGTGTCGGTGAACGACGTCCATAACTTCCTGGGTCATGCGTACAAGGTCGCGGCGTCGATCATGTTCTACAAGGCGGTGTTCGCGGCGGGCGTCCAGGAGCCCAATGCAGCCCTCGAACGCGAGCGCGCGCTGCTGCGGACGATGATCGATTCGGTGCCCGATCTGATCGCCTTCAAGGATGTGAGTGGCGCTTATCTGGGCTGCAACCGGGCCTTCAGCGCGTGCTACAACCTGTCCGAGCAAAGCCTGGTGGGGCGGACCGATGCCGAACTGTTCGGCGCCGGCATGCAGATTGCGGGCGATGCGCAGGCCGGCCCGGTCGTGACACGGCTGGAGCGACATGAGGAATGGGTCGAGGGGGCGGACGGTACGATGCGCCTGCTCGACACCCTTCGCATTCCGTTCCGTGGCTCCGACGGCAATCTCCTCGGCGAGATCGACGTGAGTCGCGACTTTACCGAGCGGCGACGCATTCGCGACCAGATCGCCGAGCGCGAGAAGCGGCTGCTGATGGCCCTGCAGGGGGCGTCGCTCGGCGTCTGGGACTGGGACATCCCGTCAGGGCGGATGCTGTTCAGTCCGCTGTGGGCGAGCATGCTCGGGCGGCGCGTCGAGGATCTGCCGCCGGACGTCGCGACCTGGGAGGCGCTGGTTCATCCCGACGACTGGGGCGATATCCAGGGGGCACTCGAGCCGCACCTGCGCGGCGAGACCGACTCCTACACTGCCGAGTACCGCCTGCGACACGCCGGTGGACACTGGGTGTGGGTGATGGATGCGGGGCGCGTGCTTGAGCGTGATGACGACGGCAAGCCGTTGCGCGCCGTGGGCGTGCACCAGGACATTTCCGAGCGTAAGTCCATGGAGGCGAGCCTGCTGCACCTCGCCACCAGCGATCCGCTCACCGGCCTGTGGAACCGGCGTCACTTCACCGAGGTGGTCAATGGCGAACTGGGCCGGGTACGACGCCACGGCGTGCAGGCGGGGCTTATGCTGCTCGATCTCGACCACTTCAAGCGCATCAACGACACGCGCGGCCATGCCGCCGGTGACGAGGTCCTGAGGCACTTCGCGGGGATCGTGAGTCGCCATCTGCGCGAGGCGGACGTGTTCGCCCGCCTGGGGGGCGAGGAATTCGCGGTGCTGCTGCCCTGCATCGACGATGCGGCGGGGGCCGTGCGTGCCGCGGAACGCGTGCGGGAACTGATCGCGAGTACGCCGGCGATCGTCGATGGCGTGCCGCTGCCCTTCTCGGTCAGCATCGGCGTGGCGATGCTGGAGGCCGGAGATGCCGGCTTCGATGCGGTCTTCTCCCGCGCGGATGAGGCGCTGTATGAGGCCAAGGGCGGCGGACGCAACCGCACCGTGTTGTCGGCGCCCAAAGAAGAAGCGGGTTCCGCGCTCGAAAGCACGGAACCCGCCTGATGCCGGGCGCTGCGCGCCCGCAGGATTGACGATCAGCGGTAGCCGGCGCGGTCGTAGATCCGCTGGGCCTGGCCGACGGTCTTGCCGATGTCGCCGATCGGCATGGCATCGGCCTTGAACTCGCCGAGCTTGTCGAGTGCGGGATTGTCCACCTTCACCGAGGCGACCACCGGCCACTCGTTGTTGCCATTCGCGAAATAGGCCTGCGCCTCGTCCGACGCCAGGTATTCCAGGAACTTGACCGCTGCGCCCTTGTTCGGCGCGTGCTTCAGCATGCCTGCGCCCGAGACGTTGATGTGCGTGCCCCAGGTCTGCTGGTTGGGCCACACGGCCTTGATCTTGGCGACGACGGCCTGGTCTTCGGCCCTGGTCGAATTCATCAGGCGGGCGAGGTAGTAACTGTTGGCAATCGCCACGCCGCACTCGCCGGCGGCGACGGCCTTGATCTGGTCGGTGTCGCCACCCTTGGGTGCGCGCGCGAAGTTTTCGACGAGGCCGCTCGCCCACTTGACGGTGTTGTCCGCGCCGTTGTGCTTGATCATCGCGGCGCCCAGCGACAGGTTGTAGGGGTGGCTGCCCGAACGCGTGCACACCTTGCCCTTCAGGGCCGGATCGGCCAGTTGCTCGTAGGTCTGCACCTGTTCGCCCTGCACCAGTTCGGGGTTGTAGACGATGATCCGGGCGCGCTTGGAGAACGAGAACCAGCGCTCGGTGCGCAGGTTGTCGGGGATGCGCTGCTCCAGCACCTCGGACTTCACCGGCGCGAAGATGCCCATCTCGTCTGCATGGGCCAGACGCGACACATCGACCGTGACGAAAAGGTCCGCCGGGCTGTTCGCGCCCTCGTTGCGGATGCGCTCGAGCAGTTCGTCTTCCTTGGCTTCGATCCGGTTGACCTTGATGCCGGTCTGCTTGGTGAAGTTGCCGTACAGCGCTTCGTCCGTCTGGTAATGGCGGGCGGAGTAAACATTCAGTTCGGTGTCGGCAGCGTGGACCGAGAGAGTGGTGGCGCCGAGGGCGGAGAGCAGGGCGGCGAGAGCGGCTTTCTTCATCATGATGTTGCAGCGGCCTTCGATAGTGTCAGGGAGTTCGGATAATAACGAGAAGAGTTTGCAGTTGCAAACCGTTCGCATTCCATGTATTTATATTGAGAATAATTCTCAATATAAGGAGCGAACATGGATGCACTTCTCGTTGGCGCGGACCGCCTGGGCAATATTCCCGACATCCTGGACGACTTCGGCATCCGCATCGCTGCCCATGTAAGTGGGCGCGACACCAGCCATCAGCGCCGCAGCAGCGCACTACCGGCGGGAATCGGGATGGTCATCCTGTTCACGGATTTCCTCGGCCACAACGTCATGCAGCGTTTTCGGGAAGCGGCAAACCGTGAAGGCGTGATGTTCGTGTGTTGCCGGCGCTCGACGTGTGCGCTGCAGAAGGTATTGGGGCAGCGCATTGGTGACAAGTGCAGGAGCTGCCCGGATGCGGCGAAGTGCCGCAAGTAACGCCAGGGATGCCTGCGCGCACGACGCGGAGATCCCGCTGGGCGGTGAAGCGGCGCTGAGGAGAAAAGCTGAAGGCTGCGGGCGATTCAGCGCAGCGCGGTCAGCGGCGACTGTGAGGCTTCGGTCGCCCCGTCTACCAGACGGCGCGCGCCATTGAAGCGCTTCGACCAGTAACCGTCCGAGATCGTCTCGATACGGACCTTGCCGCCACGCGAAGGCGCGTGAACGAACTTGCCGTCGCCGAGGTAGATGCCGACATGCGAGAAGGTGCGGCGCATGGTGTTGAAGAACACGAGGTCGCCGGGCTTGAGTTCCTGACGACCAATCTTGTCGCCCAGCTTGGCCATCTCGGAGGCGGTGCGAGGCAGATCGAGGCCGATGGCGTTGCGGAACACATTCAGCACCAGGCCGCTGCAATCCAGTCCGGTGTCGGGCGAGGTGCCGCCGAAGCGGTAACGCACACCCAGATACTCCAGTGCCTGATCGACGAGTTGCTCGGCTGCCGAACCGTACTCGGAGAGCATGGAGGCCTCGGCCGCTGCAAATGTCGCCTGGGCCGGCTCGTCTGCGTGGGCGGATTGCCCCAGGGACAGGGCGAACGTCAGCGCGAGGAGGAGGCGGGAAATTTGCATTGCGCGGAATATACGCACGCTCGCGGGGCTTGTAAACGGTTCGTTCACCTGCCCGAGAACTGAATCACGCGCTTCTGCATCCGGTTTCAGACCTTCCGCCGGTACTGGCGATAGCTGCGTTCGAGATCGGCGAGTCCGCGTGGGCTGAGCGCGGACTGCGCCAGTGCGCGGGCTTGCACCGCCAGAAACAGCTGGGCAATCGCCCAGCCGTCACCCAGGGCGTGATGGCGCTGGAAGGTCTCGATGCCGAAACTGCTCATGCAGTCTGCGAGCCGTGTGGGACGTTCGAAGCGTTCGGGGAACAGGGCGGGCAGAGCGAAATAGAGGTCGATCCACAGCCAGTCGGCGGCGAGGCCGAGGTGCTCCTCCAGCGCGCGCTCGAGCATCGTGCGGTTGAAGGCGCTGTTGAAGACGATCAGCGGCGCCTTGCCGACGGCTTGCAGCAGGCCGGTCAGTGCTTCCGCAGGGTGCTCGCCGAGTACCGCGTAGTAGCTGTCCTGCGGTGCGAGGATGCCGCCATCGATACCGACTGCCGAGACCGCGAGCACACGGTCCTTGTCGAGATCGAGCCCCGAGGATTCGGTGTTGACGACGACATAGCGGGTTTCAAAATGGGCGCGGGCGAGGTCGGGCTCGGGCAGGGCGGCCCATCGCGCGAGCGTCTGCCGCGCCTGTTCGGAAAGGGGGCCGCTGGCCGTGTTCGATGCGAGGAGGCGGGAGAGCCAGTTGTTCATAGCTGGTAGTCCAGCTTGAGGCGCAACTGGAGCTTGCGCGCCTGGCGGAAGGACTCCTTCAGGATGCGGCGGTCGAGTTCGTTGAGCGAATCCGGATCGACGCGGTTGTCGGTCTGGCCGTCGTTTTCGCTCTCGAGATGCTGGGCACGCAGGCGCAACAGCTGCACGAAGTGGAAGCCGTCGATGATCGCTGCAACTTCGTCGGCGCTCACGCCCATCTTCACGCTGGCCTGGCGCAGTCGCTGCGCCGTGCTGCTGGAGTCGACGCCCGTGCGCAGCGCGAGGATGCGGGCGACGTCGACGAACAGCCGCGCGCCCGATTTCTTCAGGTCGATCGTGCCGTCGTCCTCGACGAGGAAATCGCGCAGGCGCCCCAAGGGTGGCGCCACCTGCAGGGCATTGCCCGCCATCATGCGCAGGAAGGCGGAGTTGCCCCTGACGATCTTGTTGAGCCAGGTGCGCAGCTGGTCGCCGAGGCGTTCGTTGCCATACAGCACGCGGAAATCGAAGAAGATCGAGGCGTTGAGGAGCGCCTCGGGCACCGGCTCGCGGATCCATGAGCCAAAGCGCGACTTCCATTCGTCCAAGGTCAGGCACAGCTCGGGGTTGCTGGCCATGATGTTGCCCTTGCAAAGCGGGAAGCCGCATTCGGCGAGGCCGGTGTTCACGTCCCTGGCAAACGCGATGAGGCGCTGCCGGATCGGACCGACCGCCTCAATCTCGGGACAGCGCCAGATGATGCCGTTGTCCTGATCGGTGGACAGGGTCTGCTCGTGGCGTCCCTCCGAGCCGAAGGCCATCCAGCCGAAGTCGATCCCGACGAGGTCGTGACGCTCGAGGGCGAGCTGGATGACGCGCCGGGTGAGGGCGTCGTTGAGGGCCGAGATGAACTGGGTGAGCTGCTCGGCGCCGATGCCTTGCGCGATGAGGTTGAGGGCGAGCTGGCGGATGTCCTTGCTCGCCCGCTGGAGTGCGCCGACGTCGGGCGCGTTCTCGATGCCCGCGCGGATCTGCCGCAGGCTGATGCGCTGGAGCGAGAAGAGGTCGCGTTCGGACACGACGCCCTTGATCCGCCCCTCTGCGTCGACCACCAGCAGGTGGCGCACGCCATGCGTCGCCATCTCCAGCGCGGCATCGTAGGCGGACGCGGTGGCGGCCAGCTGGTGCGGGTTGGCCGTCATCAGCTCGCCGATCGGGCGGTCGAGGTCGAAGCCGGCAAGGATGACGCGTGGCAGCAGGTCGCTCTGCGTCAGCACGCCAACCGGGTGATTCTCGTCGTCAACGATGACCAGGCAGCCGATGTGCTGGGCATTCATCTGTTCCAGCGCCGCACGCGTCGGCGTGTAAGGGCCCACGCACACCGGTTCGCGCTTGAGGAGCTGACCGAGCGGAGTGGTCATCGTCTGCTGCTCGGCAGCCCGCTGCGAGAAGGTGGTCTGGAGTTGCTGGCGCGACTGGTTGAGCAGGCTCGCGATGTACTGCGTGCAGAACAGGTGGAACACCGGGCTCATCTGCATCAGCTGCAGGAAGTCCTCGTCGGTGATCTGGAAGCAGAAGCTGTCCTCGACCGCCACGTAGGCGTTGGTCGACGGGCGCTGCGCCGAGATGGCACCGATCGGAAAACACTCGCCCGGCCCCAGGGTCAAGCTGGCGTATTCGGTGACGGCCGTCGGCCCCGTCTGGCGGGCCTGCACCTTGCCGCGCTGCACGATGTAGAAGTGGCGCGGCACGCCCATCTCGGTCGTGAGGATGTCGCTGCCGCGGGGATGGAAGGCAAGGACGGCGCGTTCGGCGACGAAGGCGAGCGCCCCGGGCTCCATGCGGTTGAATGGGGAGAAGTTGCGCAGGAAGTCCGTACTGGCACCCACCAGCAGGTCGGCGGCGATGGCGGTCATGACGGGCAGTCGTCGATAGGATCCGCCGATTATAGGGGAGCCGCCCCGCAGCGCGTTTATCCGCCCCGAAGCCGGGCTAATGCGCCGGGCCTCGAGGCGATGCGTGCCCGTTCAGAGGATGTCGGCGGCGTAGTCGGCCAGGCGCGAGCGTTCGCCACGTTGCAGCGTGATGTGACCCGAGTGGGCCCAGCCCTTGAAGCGGTCGACGACGAAGGTGAGGCCCGACGAGCCCTCCGTGAGGTAGGGCGTGTCGATCTGCGCGATGTTGCCCATGCAGATGACCTTGGTGCCGGGGCCGGCGCGGGTGATCAGGGTCTTCATCTGCTTGGGCGTCAGGTTCTGCGCCTCGTCGATGATCAGGAACTTGTTCAGGAAGGTGCGGCCGCGCATGAAGTTCAGGCTCTTGATCTTGATGCGGCTGCGGATCAGGTCGCGGGTGGCGGCACGGCCCCAGTCACCGCCTTCGCCCGCGGTGCCGTTGAGCACGTCGAGGTTGTCCTCGAGCGCGCCCATCCACGGCGCCATCTTCTCTTCCTCGGTGCCGGGCAGGAAGCCGATGTCCTCGCCCACCGGCACGGTGACCCGCGTCATGATGATCTCGCTGTAGCGCTTCGTCTCCAGCACCTGGGTGAGGCCGGCGGCCAGCGTCAGCAGCGTCTTGCCGGTACCGGCCTGGCCGAGCAGGGTGACGAAGTCGATCTCCGGGTTCATCAGCAGGTTCAGCGCGAAGTTCTGTTCGCGGTTGCGCGCAGTGATGCCCCACACGTTGTTCTTCTGATGACCGTAGTCGACCAGGGTCTCGAGCAGCACGTTGCGGCCGTCCCGCTCCTTGACCCAGGCCTGAAGCGGGTTGTCGCCGCTGCCTTCGTAGACGAACTCGTTGACCAGCATCTCGGGCGCCAGTGGCCCGGATACGCGGTAATAGGTGTGGCCTTCTTCCTTCCACGACTGCATGCCCTTGCCGTGCGTGTCCCAGAAATCGGGCGGCAGTTCGCGCGTGCCGGTGTACAGCAGGTCGCTGTCCTCGAGCACCTTGTCGTTGAAGTAGTCCTGCGCGGCCAGCCCGAGGGCGCGGGCCTTGATGCGCATGTTGATGTCCTTGGACACCAGGATGACTTCGCGGTCAGGGTGACGCTCGGCCAGGTGCATGACGACCGCCAGGATCTGGTTGTCGCCGCGTGCGGTCGGCAAGGCGGCCGGCAGCGTGACGTTGATCGCTTCGGTCTGCAGGAACAGCCGCCCGGTCGCCAGGCCGCGCGATGGCTCCTCGAGGCCGATGCCCGCGTCGATGCCTTCGAGCGAGCCGCTGACGATCTCGTCGAGCAAGCGACTGGCCTGGCGCGTGTTGCGCGCAATCTCGGTCGTGCCCTTCTTGTTGTTGTCCAGTTCCTCCAGCGTCATGATCGGCACGAACAGGTCGTGCTCCTCGAAGCGGAAGAGGCTGGTCGGGTCGTGCATCAGCACGTTGGTGTCGAGCACGAAGAGCTTGCAGGCGTTCTTCTTCGCGGCCTTGCGACGGCCGGTCGCGGTGGCGGACGTGGATGCGGCGGTCTTCGTCTTGGTCTTGGCGGTCGCGGGCATGGTCAGTGGGCGGAAAGGACTGTCGGGGCGGGCGGGAAACGGGTCAGAGCGACTTCACGACGGCGAGGACCTCGGCCGCGTGGCCGGGTACCTTCACCCCGCGCCACTCGCGGGCAATTTCGCCATTCGCGTCGATGACGAAGGTGCTGCGCTCGATGCCGCGCACCTGCTTGCCGTACATGTTCTTGAGCTTCATGACGCCGAAGGCCTCGCAGGCGACTTCGTCCGGGTCCGAGATCAGGTCGAAGGGCAGTTCGAGCTTGGCCTTGAAGTTCTCGTGGCTCTTGAGGCCGTCACGGCTGATCCCGAAGACTTCGCAGCCGGCCGCCGCGAACTCGCCGTGCAGGGCGCCGAAGTCCTTGGTTTCGTTGGTGCAGCCGGGCGTGTTGTCCTTCGGATAGAAATAGATCACGAGCTTGCGTCCGCGCAGGGCTGACAGGGTCACGGTGCGGTCGCCAGTGGCGGACAGGCTGAAGTCGGGAGCGAGGCTCATGGGGTCTCCGGTGATGATGCCAGGGTGGGCTGACGTGCCGCACGGCGGGGCCGCGCGCCGCACGTTTGTTCTGGGTTCAGGGTAGCGGAGCGACGTTCCCGTCGCAATCGCGCTGCATCGGGGCCGGGCGATTGCGGGCGCAACCGCGGGGCTTCCGCCTCAGGCAGCCGCTTCGAACAACAGGGCGACGGCCACCGAGCGACCTTCGCCGACGAGGATGTTGTAGGTGCGGCAGGCCGCGGGCAGATCCATGAACTCGAATCCGATGCGGGCCTCGATCAGCGGGCGCAGCAGCGCGGGTGCGGGGAAACGCTGGCGCCGGCCGGTGCCGATGATGACGATCTCGGGGCCCAGTTCGGCGACCGCGGCCAGATCCTCTGCGCGCAGGGCAGCGAGGTCGCCGCGCGCCTCGGGCGCCCAGCCGGTGCGGATCTGGCTGGCGGTGAGGATCAGGTTGCCGTCGTGGCGCACCTTGTTGACCATCACGTGGTCGTCGCCGTAGCCGGTGACGACGTTGAGATTCGCGTTGTTGTCCTGATAGAGCTTCATCGTGTCGGAGCAGGGCTGGATGGATGGGAGGCGAGCGCCGCGCCTCGGGCGCGGGGCGTCGTCGTTCCCCGTGGCAGAGCCGGAATCGGGGGAGCGGATGCCGGCTGCGTGCTGAAATTGCCGCAGTGCGGCAGCGGGGCTAAGATAACAATCTTTTGTGGCAAGGGGTAAGTCCTTGCCTTCCGTTCCCCTCCTGCAGGAAAGGCCATCATGAAAGCGGTGAAGACACTCGAACTCGCAACGGCAAACCCGGAACCGGTCGTCAAGGCCGAGGCGGGCGCAGCCGCGGCGGCGCGTCCGATCCGCAAGTCGGCCAAGCTCGCCGAGGTCTGCTACGACATCCGCGGCCCGGTGCTGGTTCGCGCCAAGCAGATGGAGGACGAAGGCCACAAGATCATCAAGCTCAACATCGGCAACCTCGCCGCGTTCGGCTTCGATTCGCCCGAAGAGATCCAGATGGACATGATCCGCAACCTGCCCAATGCGGCGGGTTATTCGGACTCCAAGGGCATCTTCTCGGCGCGCAAGGCAGTGATGCACTACACCCAGCAGAAGGGCATCAAGGGCGTCACCATCGAGGACATCTACATCGGCAATGGCGTGTCCGAGCTGATCGTGATGGCGATGAACGCGTTGCTCGATGCCGGCGACGAAGTGCTGGTGCCGGCGCCCGACTACCCGCTGTGGACCGCGGCGGTGAGCCTCTCGGGCGGCAAGCCGGTGCACTACCTGTGCGACGAGGCCAAGGGCTGGCTGCCCGACATCGAGGACATGCGCGCCCGGATCACGCCCAACACGCGGGCGATCGTCATCATCAACCCGAACAACCCGACCGGTGCGGTGTACCCGGACGAGACGCTGAAGCAGATCGTCGAGCTCGCGCGCGAGCACGACCTCATCCTCTACGCCGACGAGGTTTACGACAAGGTGCTGTACGACGGCGTCAAGCACACCTCGATGGCGGCCTTGTCCGAGGACGTGCTGACCATCATCTTCAACGGCCTCTCGAAGAACTACCGCTCCTGCGGCTACCGCGCGGGCTGGATGGTGGTGTGCGGCGAAAAGCGCCGCGCCGGTGACTACATCGAGGGGCTGAACATGCTGGCCTCGATGCGCCTGTGCGCCAACGTGCCCGGCCAGTACGCGATCCAGACCGCGCTCGGCGGCTACCAGAGCATCGACGATCTCGTCGCCGAGGGCGGGCGCATGCGCCGCCAGCGCGACCTGGCATGGGAGCTGATCACCCAGATCCCGGGCGTGAGCTGCGTCAAGCCGCAGGCCACGCTGTACATGTTCCCGAAGCTGGATCCCAGGATCTACCCGATCGAGGACGACCAGGCCTTCATCGCCGAACTGCTCGAGGAAGAACGCGTGCTGCTGGTGCAGGGCTCGGGTTTCAACTGGCCGCAGCCGGATCATTTCCGCCTCGTCTTCCTGCCGCACGAGGACGATCTGCGCGACGCCATCGGTCGCGTGGCGCGCTTCCTCGAGAACTACCGCAAGCGCCACGGCACCTGAGCCGGGCGACTGCGACCACCCGACACGACAAACCTGTCACCACTCACTCACCACGGAACACACTGCATGAAACCGATCAATGTTGGCCTGCTGGGCATCGGTACCGTCGGCGGCGGCACCTTCACCGTTCTGAAGCGCAATGCTGAGGAAATCACCCGTCGCGCCGGCCGTCCGATCTGCATCACCACCGTGGCCGACAAGAACCTTGAGCTTGCGCGCAAGGTCACCGGCGGTGACGCCAGGCTGACCGACGACGCCTTCGCCGTGGTGGCCGATCCCGAGATCGACATCGTGGTAGAGCTGATCGGTGGCTACGGCGTGGCCAAGGAGCTGGTGCTGAAGGCGATCGAGAACGGCAAGCATGTCGTGACCGCCAACAAGGCGCTGCTGGCCGTGCATGGCAACGAGATCTTCGCCGCGGCACAGAAGAAGGGTGTCATGGTGGCCTTCGAAGCCGCGGTCGCGGGTGGCATCCCCATCATCAAGGCGCTGCGCGAAGGCCTGACCGCCAACCGCATCGAGTGGCTGGCCGGCATCATCAACGGCACCACCAACTTCATCCTCTCCGAGATGCGCGACAAGGGGCTGCCCTTTGCCGAAGTGCTGAAGGAAGCGCAGGCGTTGGGCTATGCCGAGGCGGACCCGACCTTCGACATCGAGGGTGTGGACGCCGCGCACAAGGCGACGATCATGAGCGCGATGGCTTTCGGTATCCCGATGCAGTTCGACAAGGCCTATGTCGAAGGCATCAGCAAGCTCGACGCGGTCGATATCGCCTACGCCGAGCAGCTGGGCTACCGCATCAAGCTGCTGGGCATCGCCCGCCGGCGCGAGCAGGGCGTCGAACTGCGGGTGCATCCGACGCTGATTCCGGCCAAGCGCCTGATCGCCAACGTCGAGGGCGCGATGAACGCGGTACTGGTGCAGGGCGACGCCGTCGGCGCCACGCTGTACTACGGCAAGGGCGCCGGTGCCGAGCCGACGGCGTCGGCGGTCATCGCCGACCTGGTCGACGTGACCCGCCTGCACACCTCCGACCCCGAACACCGCGTGCCGCACCTCGCGTTCCAGCCCGACCAGGTGCGCGACGTGCCGGTGCTGCCGATCGAGGACGTCATCACGTCCTACTACCTGCGCATGCACGTCGAGGACAAGCCCGGCGTGCTGGCCGACATCACCCGCATCCTGGCCGACAGCGGTATCTCCATCGAGGCGCTGATCCAGAAGGAAGCGCCCGAAGGCGAGACACACACCGACATCATCCTGCTCACTCACCAGACGGTGGAGCGCAATGCCAATGCCGCGATCGCCAAGATCGAGGCGCTGCCGGTGGTGCAGGGCAAGGTGACCAAGCTGCGCATGGAAAGCCTGTAAGCATGCGCTGAGCGTTGTGACGAAGGCCGTACCCGAGGGTGCGGCCTTTTTTCTGATACGGGGGTGAATATGCAGAGCACGGTGGATCAGGTCTTCGTCGGACGGGTGCGTCTGATGCTGCCCGACGGCGAGTCGAGCGCGATCTTCAAGTCGCCGGTGCAGGGGCGTACTCGGGTGACGCCGACCGGGCTGGAGGGGGACGAGCAGGCCGATCTTCGCCACCATGGCGGCCCGGACAAGGCACTGCACCACTATCCGGTCGAGCATTACCGCGTGATCGGTGAGCAGTGGCCGGAGTGTGCGGCAATGGTGGGGGCTGGTTCTCTGGGCGAGAACATCAGCACCCGGGGTATGACCGAGCATGAAGTCTGCATCGGTGACGTGTTCCGCATCGGGGATGTGCGCGTGCAGGTCAGCCAGCCGCGCTCGCCGTGCTGGAAGATCGACCGTCGGCTGAAGGTGGACGATGCGTCCCGCTTCGTCGAGGCGGCGGGCATCACAGGCTGGTATTACCGCGTGCTGCAGACCGGAACGATCGCGGCCGGCGACGGGATCGAACTGGTCGAGCGGCCCAACCCCTGGCTGACGCTCGCCGAGTACTGGGACACCGTTACTGCGCATCGGCCCGACCCGGTGGCACTGAAGCGCATCGCTGCGGCCAAGGGCCTGGCGGCCGACAAGGCACAGCGCTGGCGCGAACGCGCGCAGTGGCTCGAGTCGAACGGAGGCTGAAGGCGACGTGGCTTGCGCCACCGCCGCCTTTCCCGACTACACTTGGGGCATCGACGTCAGGTGGCGTCGATGGAGGCAAGCCCACCGGCCGGAGCCGATTCACATGGCGTTCAAGCTCATCGTCTTCATCGGCATCCTGATCGCGATCGCCGTGCTCGGCAGCCGTGCCTACCGCGCTTCGGTGGCCCGCTTCGAGGGGCGCCAGTCCGGTTCCACGGACGAGGCGGACCCGATGAACTGAGCGCCGGATCATCATCCAGGCGCAAAGGAGACTCGCATGTCAGATCACGTCTACAAGCTCGTCGAAGTCGTCGGTTCGTCCCGCGAGGGTTCGGACGCAGCCATCCGCAATGCCATCGAAACCGCGGCGAAGTCCATCCGCCACATCGACTGGTTCGAGGTCGTCGAGACGCGTGGCCATGTCGTTGACGGCCAGGTCGCGCATTTCCAGGTGACGCTGAAGATCGGTTTCCGTCTCGAAAGCGACTGAGCGCGCCGGCCCGTTCGGCCGGCGGCAACGGAATGGCTCAGCGGCGGGCCGCGCCCGTGATCTCGTGCAGGCGTGAGACGGTTTCGCCGTCCAGCCCGAGTGCGCCGGCGAGCTGGCGCAGGTAGTCCAGTTCGGCCTGCGTGTCGAGGTCGATCGCCAGCAGCGAGGCCGCGTAGAGTTCTGCGGCGACGGCCGGGTTCGGCACGTCGGCGACGAGCCCCGCGATGTCGAGCGGACGCCTGAACTCCTCGGTCAGGAAGCGTTTTTCGTCGGCATCGAGGCCGTCGGCGGCGAGACGGCCGACGATGCGTTCGATCTCGTCCTCGCCGACCTGGCCATCCGCCTTCGCGGCGGCGATCATCGCGCGCAGGATCAGCGCCTCGGTGCCCGGCGCAGTCATCGATTTGAAGGCCTGTTGCGTGGCGTCGTCGGCCGGTGCGGCAAAGGCGGCTTGCGCGCGCTGCGAATCGGTCCAGTTCTTCAATGCGGCCATCGCAATGGTTGCGAGCAGCGCCATCCCGGCATTGCTGCCCGTGCCGCGCGATGCCGATGCGCCGCGCTGGCCGCCCAGCACGCCGCCGAGCAGATCGCCGAGGCCGCCACCGGAGGATGCACGACCGCCACCCAGCGCGCCGCCCAGCAGGTCGCCCAGGCCGCCGCCGCTCCGCCCGCCGCCGAGCACCGAACGGAGCAGATCGCCCAGTCCGCCCGCGCCACCGCGCCCGCCGAGCACGGCGCCGAGCAGGTCACCGATGCCGCCCGCGCCTGTAGCGTGTTCAAGCCGCGAACGGCTTTGCGAAGCCATGCCTTGCTGGAGGATCTGTCCGAGCACATTGCCGAGGTCCATGTCCTTCTCCGTCGCGAATGAGTGCGATCGATTGTATCGACATCCCTTCCGCATGCGGGACGAAATCGCGAACTGCAGGCGAAACCCTCGAGATCGGCGTCGAATTCGTTAGAATCCGGCCTTTGCGCCATCGCGCGCGCCGACCACGTTTTGTGAAGGACAGCCCTGTGAAGTACATCTCCACCCGTGGCCACGCTGGCCAGCCTGCCAACCCGGAGTTCTGCGACATCCTGCTGGGCGGTCTGGCGCCGGACGGCGGCCTTTACCTGCCGGAGTCCTACCCGCAGGTGACGCGTGCCGAGCTCGATGCCTGGCGTGGCCTGTCCTACGCCGAACTGGCCTTTGCGATCCTGTCGAAATTCATCACCGACATTCCGCCGGCGGACCTCAAGGCGATCTGTGACAAGACCTATAACGCCGACGTGTATTGCCACGTGCGCAAGGGCGACAAGGCAAGCGACATCACGCCGGTGCACTGGCTGGAGGAGGGCCGGCTGGGCCTGCTCGAATTGTCCAATGGCCCGACGCTGGCCTTCAAGGACATGGCGATGCAGCTGCTCGGCAACCTGTTCGAGTACGTGCTGGCCAAGCGCGGCGAGACCATCAACATCCTCGGCGCGACGTCGGGCGACACCGGCTCGGCGGCCGAGTACGCGATGCGCGGCAAGCAGGGCGTGCGCGTGTTCATGCTGTCGCCGCACGGCAAGATGAGCGCCTTCCAGCGCGCGCAGATGTATTCGCTGCAGGACGACAACATCTTCAACATCGCCGTCACCGGCATGTTCGACGACGCGCAGGACATCGTAAAGGCGGTGTCCAACGACCACGCCTTCAAGGCCAAGCACAAGATCGGTGCGGTCAACTCGATCAACTGGGCGCGGGTGGCGGCGCAGATCGTCTATTACTTCAAGGGCTACTTCGCCGCGACCCAGTCGAACGACGAGCAGGTCGCCTTCTGCGTGCCGTCGGGCAACTTCGGCAACATCTGCGCCGGCCACATCGCGCGCATGATGGGGCTGCCGGTCGCCAGGCTGATCCTCGCCACCAACGAGAACGACGTGCTCGACGAGTTCTTCCGCAGCGGCGTCTATCGTCCGCGCAAGGCCGCCGAGACGCACGTCACCTCCAGCCCGTCGATGGACATCTCGAAGGCGTCGAACTTCGAGCGCTTCGTCTTCGACCTCGTCGGCCGCGACCCGCAGAAGGTCGCCGCGCTGTGGGCGGAAGTCGATGCAGGCCGGGCCTTCGACCTGTCGGCTTCGCCCGAATTCGCTCGCATCGGCGCGTTCGGCTTCGTGTCGGGCGCGAGCAGCCATGCCGACCGCCTGGCGACGATCCGCAAGGTGTTCGAGCAGTACGGCGTGATGATCGACACCCACACCGCCGATGGCGTCAAGGTGGCGTGGGAGCATGCGGGCGAGGTGCCCGCCGGCGTGCCGGTGCTGGTGCTGGAAACGGCCCTGCCGGTGAAGTTCGCCGAGACCATCGTCGAGGCCCTGGGCCGCGAGCCGGAGCGTCCGGCCGATCTCGAGGGTATCGAGAAGCTGCCGCAGCGCGTCGAGGTCATGGCGCCCGACGTCGACGCGGTGAAGCGCTTCATCACCGAACGCGTCTGACCTGCTAGCTAGGCCCCCGGGGCAGGCTCCGGGGGGCAGGGATCGGCAATGAAACCCAGTCGCGTCGCGGCTGCTTCATTGCCGAGGAAGACCAGCGCCTGCCCGTGCCAGTTCAGGTCGGTGTCGCGGCCGTCCAGCAGGGCGGCCAGGCTTGCGTCGTCTGCTGGCCGCTCGGCAGCGTCGCGCAGCTCGGCGATCAGCATGGCGAGATCGCGGTCGTCCAGCGCAGCAGGGCCGGCATCGGTCCGCATGAATACGCGCCCCTCGCCGTCGAGATAGATCGGCCCTTCGATGGCTGCGGGCCGGCCCGCATGCGTGACGAAGCGGCCGTCGGGTTGCAGCCGCAATATCCAGGGCGCGCTGTCCAGTTGCACATAGACGCGCTGCGGGCCGTTGTTCACGAACCAGCAGCCGTCGTCGTCAGTTGTGTAATGGGCATTGAGGAAGGCGATCAGCCCCGGATGGGTGATCGTCTCGGCCTTCAGCCGCCACCTGCCGCGTCCGTCGAGCGAGAGCCAGCTGTAGCAGGCGGGTACCTGGGGCCAGGGCGGCAGGGTGTCGGACATCGTTCGACGCAGCGGTGCTCAGTCTTCGACGTGGCGCAGCGACAGGTCGAGCGCGCGCACGTCCTTGGTCAGGGTGCCGATCGAGATGCGATCGACGCCGGTCTCGGCGATGGCGCGCACGCGCTCCAGATTCACGCCGCCGGAGGCTTCCAGCTCGGCGCGACCCGCGGTGATGGCGACGGCTTCGCGCATTTCGTCGAGGCTCATGTTGTCGAGCAGCACCATCGTCACGCCGGCATCCAGCGCTTCGCGCAGCTCGTCGAGGTTCTCGACTTCGACCTCGATGAAGACGTTGGAGGGCGCGATGCTGCGCGCCTGTTCCACGACTTCGCGAATGCCGCCCGCAGCGATGATGTGGTTCTCCTTGATCAGGATGCCGTCGTAGAGGCCGACGCGGTGGTTGGTGCCGCCGCCGACCGCGACCGCGTACTTCTGCGCCAGACGCAGGCCGGGCAGGGTCTTGCGCGTGTCCACGATCCTGGCGCGGGTGCCCACGACGGCGTCGACGAAGCGGCGTGTCACGGTGGCCGTGCCCGACAGCAGCTGCAGGAAGTTGAGCGCGGTGCGCTCCGCGGTCAGCAGCACCCGGGCGCGCGCGACGATGTCGCACAACACGTCGCCGGCCTTGACGGTGTCGCCGTCCTTGACGCGCCAGTTGACGATGGCGGCGGGGCTGAGCGCGGCGAAGGCGGCGTCGAACCAGGCCGTGCCGCAGATCACTGCATCCTCGCGGGTGATGACGCGACCGCGAGCCTCGGTGTCGGGCGCGATCAGCCGCGCCGTGAGGTCGCCGGTGCCGATGTCTTCGGCGAGGGAGGCGGCGATGTTGCGCTGGATTTCGACACGGAGCTGTTCGGAGAGCATGGTAGTGACCGCTGTGATTCGATGAGAGGCGAAAGTCTAGCACCGTGCTTGGCCGGCCGTGGCCGTGTGAGGATCGCCGATGGGCAATTCGTCGTCTCCGTATTCGTCGTTTCCATATTCGTCGTTTTCCGGATTGGCGCGCTCCGTCGCGACGGCCACAATGCTCGGCTCATGCACGGCCCCTTGCCGCCGTGCGCCAACCCTCATACAGGCGCCTCGTCGTGAAGCCTCGGGATCTTGTCGAACTCTTCGTGCTCGCGGCCATCTGGGGCGCGTCCTTCCTGCTGATGCGGATCGCGGCGCCGGCCCTTGGCGCGTTTCCGCTGATGGCGCTGCGCGTCGGCCTTGCGGCAGTGGTGCTATTGCCACTTCTTGCCCTGCAGGGGGGACTCGGTATCCTGCTGCGGCGCTGGAAGGCCCTGCTGGTCGTGGGTTTCTTCGCATCGGCCTTGCCTTTCGTGTTCTACGGCTATGCGCTGCAGTCGGTCAGCGCCGGACTCGCCTCGATCGTCAATGCGACCACGCCGCTCTTCACCGCGCTCGTGGCCTGGGCGTGGCTCAACGACCGTCTCACCGGAACGGCGCTGGCGGGCATGTTGCTCGGCCTGTGCGGGGTGGTCGTGCTGGTGTGGGGGCAGGCGTCGTTCTCGGCGGGCGGCAGCGGCTGGGCGGTGCTGGCCTGCCTCGGCGCCACGCTGTCCTACGGCATTGCCGCGGCACTGACCAAGCGCCATCTCACCGGCGTGCCGCCGATGGCCACTGCGACCGGCAGCCAGTTCTTCGCCGCGCTGGTGTTGCTGGCGCCCGCCATCGCGAGCTGGCCGGCGCAACTTCCGGGTGTCGAGGTGTGGCTGGCAGTGGTGGTGCTGGCGGTGGTGTGCACCGGCCTCGCCTACGTCATCTTCTTCCGCCTGATGGCGAGCGTGGGGCCGTCGCGCACGGTGACGGTGACCTTCCTGATCCCCGCTTTCGGCATGTTCTGGGGCGCGGTGGTGCTGGATGAGACGATCAGCCTGCGCATGCTGCTGGGCTGCGGTGTGATCCTCGCGGGGACCGGGCTCGCCACAGGGGTGCTGGCCCGCTTGCCGTGGCGCGCCCGGAGACCCGACTGAGGACATCCGGGCGGTCGATGGCTCAGCCCTTGTGGCGACCCGCCGCGTGTTTTCGCTGGCCGTCGAGGGCGATGACTGCCCCCGCGCCGGCGATGATCAGGATGCCGGTGAGGGCGGGCAGGTCGGGGATGTGACCGAAGAGCAGGGCGCCGACGAAGGTGGCGATGACCAGTTGCGCATAGAGGATCGGCGACAGCACCGAGGCCGGCGCCTCGCGGAAGGCCCGGATCAGCAGGAAGTGGCCGATGCCGCCGAACAGGCCGAGGGCGATGATCAGCAGGCCATCGACCAGCCCGGGCAAGGGGCCGCCCCAGATCCAGGGCAGCAGCAGGGTCATCGCCAGGGTGCCGGTGAGCGCGGTGTAGAACAGCATCGTCACCGGGTTCTCCGTGGCCGATAGCTGGCGGGTCTGGATCTGGTAGATCGCGTACATGAGTGCCGCGCCGAGCGCGAAGGTGACGCCTTCGGGCGACAGTCCGCTGCCCGGGCGGGCGATCAGCAGCACGCCGATGAAACCGCCGATCGAAGCCGCCCAGCGCAGCGCGCCGATGCGTTCGCCGAGCAGGGGGCCGGCGAGCACGGTGACGAGGAGCGGCGAGAGGAAGATGATCGCCGTCGTCTCGGCCAGTGGCATGCGGATGAAGGCGGCCATGCCGAAAAAGGTGGTGGCGAGCAGGCACAGGGCGCGGACGATCTGCCGGCGTGGGCGAGCGGTGCTGACCAGCCGCAGGCGCATGCTTGGCGCCAGGAACACCACCATCAGCAGGCAATGCACGGTGTAGCGCGCCCAGACCAGCATGGGCACGGGGTAGGTCTTGCCCAGCTGGCTGGCGGTGGCGTCGAGCAGCACGAACAGCGTCACCGCGCCGAGCAGCATCAGGATGGCTTTGAGTAGCGGGGCATGCGGCGCATCGGGTTGCCGCGGCACAAGGCCGCCCTGGATGTCCGCCATTCAGCGCGCGCCCAGCGACAGCAGCGGGCGGGCGTCCCGCGGTTTCTCGCGGTGATCCCCCTGCTGGGCCTCGATCAGCCAGCCGTTGAAGACGCCGCGTGCCGCATCGATCGTTTCGCTTGCGCTCAAGCCGATCGGGCCGATGCCCTCGCGCGCGAGGCGGTCGGCGGCGGCGCCGTGCAGGTGAACACCGGCGATCAGCGCCGCCTCCGCCGGCCAACCCTGGGCGAGGAAGCCCACGACGAGGCCGGTGAGCACGTCGCCCATCCCGGCGCTGGCCATGCCCGGGTGGCCGGTGCCGTTGATGAACCAGCGACCGTCCGGGGTGGCGATGATCGAGCCGCAGCCCTTCAGCACCACGAGGGCGTGCAGCCGTGCGGCAATGTCGATCGCAGCCTGCAGTCGGTCGGCCTGCACCGCGGCGGTGGTGAGGCCGAGCAGGCGTCCGGCTTCGGCCGGATGGGGCGTCAGTACACTGGGCGCCCGACGGGCTGCGAGCATCGCCTGCAACTGCGGGTCGCGACCGATGAGGTTCAGTGCATCGGCGTCGAGCACCAGCGGAATCTCGCGGGTGAGCGCAGAACTCAGCTCTGCAAGCGAGGCGTCTTCGGTGCCGAGGCCGGGCCCGATCGCCAGCGCGCTCAGGTGCTCGGGCAGGCGTGAGGCCCGGCGCAGCATCAGCTCCGGGTGGGCGAAGTCGACCGCCGGGCCATTGGGGTCGAGCAGGCCGACATAGACCCGCCCGGTGCCCAGCCAGAGCGCTGCCCGGCCCGCGAGGAGGGCCGCGCCGACCATGCCGGCATTGCCGCCGAGGATGGCGGCGTCGCCATACAGCCCCTTGTGGCTGTTGCGCGGACGCGGCACCAGCTGTGTGCGGAAGAGCGCGGGCGTGACCGCGTGCCCGGCTGCGGGCAGCCAGGCGGGCGGGTCGATGTCGAGGCGCTGGACGTTGATCTCGCCGCAGTAGTCCGGGCCGTCGTTGGTCAGCAGACCGGGCTTGAGCGCGATGAAGGTGGTCGTGTGGCTGGCGCGGAAGGTGGCACCGAGGGGCTGCCCGGTGTCGGCATCCAGCCCGCTCGGCACGTCGAGTGCCATGCGCGGTGAGGACTGTGCGTTGAGCGTGCGGATCCAGTCCGCGTAACGCCCTTCAACCGGCCGCTTGAGGCCGATGCCGAAGATCGCATCGACCACCAGCGCCCAGCCCTGCGCAGGCGCGGCCGGCAGGTCGGACACCATGTTTCCGCCTGCGGCCAGGTAGTCGGCGCAGGCCTTGGCAGCGTCGGCAGGCAGCGCGTGGGCGTCGCCGGCGAAGGCGACCTGCACCTCGCGCCCGGCCTGGGCGAGCTGGCGCGCCATCACGAAACCGTCGCCGCCGTTGTTGCCGGGTCCGCAGGCGATGAGGATCGGACCCGGGCGGTCCATGATCAGTCGCACTGCGTCCTCGGCCGCTGCGCGGCCCGCGCGCTCCATCAGGGAGGGGCGCGCACTGGGGATGAGCTTGCTCTCGATTTCGCGGATGCCGGCGACGGCGTAGATCGGGCGCGATGCACTGTACATGGGGGACTCCGGGGCTGGACCCCCGGATTCTACGTCCTGTTCGCAGCGCTGCGCGGCCTCAGATCAGGGCGGCGCCTCGACGCTTCTCGCTGCGGATCTCGTGCTTGACTTCGGCGTTGCCCGATTCATCCACGGTCTCCAGCCTTACGGTGAAACCCCATAGCCGGGCGACGTGGCGCATGACTTCCTCGGCGCTGTCGCCGAGCGGTCGGCGGTGGTAGGGCGTGTGACGCAGTGTGAGGGAGCGGTCGCCGCGCAGGTCGACGTTCCACACCTGCACGTTGGGTTCACGCGCGCCGAGGTTGTACTGGTCGGAGAGGATGTCGCGCACCCGGCGAAAGCCTTCGTCGTTGTGGATGGCGGACACCTTGAGCTTGTCCTCGCGGTCGTCGTCGAGCACGGCGAACATGCGGAAGTCACGCATGACCTTGGGCGACAGGTACTGGGCGATGAAGCTCTCGTCCTTGAAGTTGCGCATCGCGAAGTCGAAGGTCTCGAGCCAGTCGCTGCCGGCGATCTCGGGGAACCAGCGGCGGTCCTCGTCGTCCGGCTGCTCGCAGATCCGGCGAATGTCCTGCCACATCGCGAAGCCGAGGGCGTAGGGGTTGATGCCGTTGTACCAGCGGCTGTTGTAGGGCGGCTGATAGACGACATTGGTGTGCGACTGCAGGAACTCCAGCATGAAGCTGTCGGCCAGCAGGCCCTCGTCGTACAGGTGGTTGAGCAGGGTGTAGTGCCAGAACGTGGCCCAGCCTTCGTTCATGACCTGGGTCTGGCGCTGCGGGAAGAAATACTGCGCGACCTTGCGTACGATGCGCACCACCTCGCGCTGCCAGGGTTCGAGCAGGGGCGCGTTTTTCTCGATGAAATAGAGCAGGTTCTCCTCGGGTTCGGGCGGGAAGCGGGCCTCCTCGCGCGCACCGGTCCTGACCTCGTGTGCCGGCAGCGTGCGCCAAAGGTCGTTGACCTGGCCCTGCAGGTATTCCTCGCGCTCCTGCTGGCGCAGCTTCTCCTTGGCGAGCGAGAGTTTGGGCGGGCGCTTGTAGCGGTCGACGCCGAGGCTCATCAGCGCGTGGCAGGAGTCGAGCAGCAACTCGACGGCCTCCTCGCCATGGCGCTCTTCGCACTGGCCGATGTAGTTCCGCGCGAAGACCAGGTAGTCGATGATCGCGTCGGCGTTGGTCCAGGTGCGGAACAGGTAGTTGCCCTTGAAGAAGCTGTTGTGGCCGTAGGCTGCGTGAGCGATCACGAGGCCCTGCATCGGCAGCGTGTTCTCCTCCATCAGATAGGCGATGCAGGGGTTGGAGTTGATGACGATCTCGTAGGCCAGCCCCATCTGGCCACGCCGGTAGCCTTTCTCGGTGGCTAGGAAATGCTTGCCGAAGGACCAGTGGTGATAGTTCACCGGCATGCCGACCGAGGCGTAGGCGTCCATCATCTGTTCGGCGGTGATGATCTCGACCTGCACCGGATAGGTGTCGAGCCGGTAGTGGGCGGCGACGCGCGCGATCTCGGCGTTGTAGAGGTCGATGCTCTCGGTCGACCACTCGGAGCCGCTCGGCAGGGGCTCGGGTTTGCGTACGGTAGTGCGCTTCATGTGATCGTCTTCTTGAACAGTTCGCGGAACACCGGGTAGATGTCGGCCGGCGATTCGATGCGCTGCATGGCGAAGTTGTCGTGTTCGCCGCCGATCTTCATGTACTCGCGCCACAGATTCTGCGGCTCGCCGGCGGTGATCTCGATATAGGCGAAGTACTGGCACCAGGCCAGGATCTCGTTGCCGAGCAACTTCCCGCACACGGGCGAATCGTTGTCCCAGTTGTCGCCGTCCGAGGCCTGCGCGCCATAGATGTTCCACTGGCCGTTGGCGTAGCGCTCGCGCAGGATGTCGCGCATCAGCACCAGTGCGCTGGACACCACGGTGCCGCCCGATTCGCGCGAGTGGAAGAACTCCTCCTCGTCCACCTCCTTCGCTACCGTGTGGTGGCGGATGAAGACGACCTCGATGTGCTCGTAGCTGCGCGTCAGGAACAGGTACAGCAGCATGAAGAAGCGCTTGGCGGTGGATTTGCGCTCCTCGTCCATCGAGCCCGACACGTCCATCAGGCAGAACATCACCGCCTGCGTGGTGGGGCGGGGTACCTTGATGCGGTTGTTGTAGCGCAGGTCGAAGCTGTCGATGAAAGGGATGCGGTCGATCTTGGCGCGCAGCAGCCCGATCTCGTCGCGCAGCGCCTGCACGTCCGCGCTGTCCTCGCCGTCGCGGGCGAGGGCGTCGTCGAGTTGCTGCTGCAACTCGCGCAGCCGGCCGGCGTAGGGCGAGCCGAGCGCCAGCCGGCGACCCAGGGCGCCGCGCATCGAGCGGATGATGTTGATGTTCGCCGGCACGCCGTCGGAGGTGAAGCCGGCGCGTTGCGTCTTGTAGTCGGTGACCTTGGCCAGCTGGGTGCGCACCAGGCGCGGCAGTTCGAGATCCTCGAAGAACAGCTCGAGGAACTCCTCGCGCGAGAGCTGGAACACGAAGTCATCCTCGTGCTCGCCCTCGTTGCTTGCCTTGCCCTTGCCCGAACCGCCCGCCCCGCCGCCGAGCGGCCGGTTGATCAGGTCGCCCGAGCTGAACTGGTCGTTGCCCGCGAACACCTGTTCCCAGATGCCACCCTTGCCGTGATGCAGCGAGGGCTCGGACAGGTCGCGCGCCGGTATCGACACCTCTTCGCCATTTTCCAGGTCGCGGATCGAGCGGCCCTGGATGGCCTCGGAGACCGCCTTGCGGATCTGCTGCTTGAAGCGACGCATGAAGCGCTGGCGGTTAACCGCGCTCTTGTTCTTGCTGTCGAAGCGTCGATCGATGATGCGGACCATGCCTCCTCCCTCTGGCCGAAGCCGGTGAGGGTGCGCGCCCGACCGGCCGCGCACCCTAAGCGAATGGCGTCACGACGACTTGCGCACGCGCAAGTACCACTCGCACAGCAGGCGCACCTGCTTCTCGGTGTAGCCCTTCTCGATCATGCGATCGACGAAGTCCTGGTGCTTCTTCTGCTCGTCGGCGCTGGCCTTGGCGTTAAAGCTGATCACCGGCAGCAGGTCCTCGGTGTTGGAGAACATCTTCTTCTCGATCACCGCGCGCAGCTTCTCGTACGACGTCCAGCTCGGGTTGCGGCCGTCGTGCTTGGCGCGGGCGCGCAGCACGAAATTCACCACCTCGTTGCGGAAGTCCTTCGGGTTGCTGATGCCGGCAGGCTTCTCGATCTTCTCCAGTTCGTCGTTGAGCGCGGCACGGTCGAGGATCTCGCCGGTGTTGGGATCGCGGAACTCCTGGTCCTGGATCCAGAAGTCGGCGTAGATCACGTAGCGGTCGAAGATGTTCTGACCGTACTCGGAGTAGCTCTCGAGGTAGGCGGTCTGGATCTCCTTGCCGATGAACTCTGCGTAGCGCGGCGCCAGGTATTCCTTGATGTAGCCCAGGTAGCGCGCCTCGGTATCGGCCGGGAACTGCTCGGCCTCGATCTGCTGCTCGAGGACGTACATCAGGTGTACCGGGTTGGCGGCGACCTCGCGGTGATCGAAGTTGAACACCTTCGACAGCGTCTTGAAGGCGAAGCGGGTCGACAGACCGGTCATGCCTTCGTCGACACCGGCGTAGTCGCGGTATTCCTGGTAGCTCTTGGCCTTGGGGTCGGTGTCCTTCAGGTTCTCGCCGTCATACACGCGCATCTTGGAGAAGATGCTGGAGTTCTCCGGTTCCTTCAGGCGCGACAGCACCGAGAACTGCGCCATCATCTTCAGCGTGTCGGGTGCGCAGGGCGCTTCGGAAAGCGAACTGTGGGCGAGCAGCTTCTCGTAGATGCGGATCTCGTCCGACACCCGCAGGCAGTAGGGCACCTTGACCGTGTAGATGCGGTCGAGGAAGGCCTCGTTGTTCTTGTTGTTCTTGAAGGCGACCCATTCGGACTCGTTCGAGTGCGCCATCACGATGCCGTCGAAGGGGATCGCGCCGAAGCCCTCGGTGCCCTTGTAGTTGCCTTCCTGCGTGGCGGTGAGCAGCGGGTGCAGCACCTTGATCGGCGCCTTGAACATCTCGACGAACTCGAGCAGGCCGCGGCTGGCCAGGCAGAGCCCGCCGGAGTAGCTGTAGGCGTCGGGGTCGTCCTGCGAGTACTGCTCGAGCTTGCGGATGTCGATCTTGCCGACCAGGGACGAGATGTCCTGGTTGTTCTCGTCGCCCGGCTCGGTCTTGGCGACCGCGACCTGGCGCAGCACCGAAGGGTTGAGCTTCACCACGCGGAACTTCGTGATGTCGCCACCGAATTCGTGCAGGCGCTTGACCGCCCACGGGCTCATGATGGTGTTGAGGTAACGACGCGGAATGCCGAAGTCGTCCTCGAGGATGCGGCCATCCTCATTGACGTCGAACAGGCCGAGCGGGGACTCGTGCACCGGCGAGCCCTTCACAGCGTAGAACGGCACCTTCTCGATCAGCGACTTCAGCTTTTCCGCCAGCGACGACTTGCCGCCGCCGACCGGCCCGAGCAGGTAGAGGATCTGCTTCTTCTCCTCCAGTCCCTGCGCCGCATGACGGAAGTAGGACACGATCTTCTCGATCGCCTCCTCCATGCCGTAGAAGTCGCGGAAGGCGGGGTAGAGCCGGATGATCTTGTTGGAGAAGATGCGCGACAGGCGCGGGTCGAGGCGGGTATCGACCAACTCGGGTTCGCCGATCGCCTGCAGCATGCGTTCGGCGGCCGAGGCGTAGGCCATGCGGTCCTTGCGGCACAGTTCGAGGTATTCCTGCAGCGACATTTCCTCTTCGCGTGCTGCCTCGAAGCGGGCCTGATAGGCATTGAAGATGGACATGGCAATCTCCTGTGCAATCGATCCGAGCTACCGTGCAACTGGCATGCAAGCATCGTGCCCATCGACTGTTCCTGACGAATCGGCGCGGCCGGCTGCATGAGCTGACTCTGTACCATGAGAGGCACTGCGATGGTGCGAGTTCCGCGCGCGGATGCCCCTTTTTGTGGTGTTTTCGTGCTCGCTGTCACGGCAGGATTCCGCCTCCGAGCGCGGCGCGGACCCTGTGCTAGAATCTCGCTCTTCGTTCACTGCGTTTACGCTGGCGAGGCAGGTGCGCGTCCGGTTCCGGGTGTGCTGCCCTGCGGGCGGGAACCGTTTTTATTTGACTTCTCAGGATCGACTCAATGGAGCAGAACCAGGTTAGCCCGAGCGCGCTGGAGCGCCGTATCGACATCGCCGTCACGCTGGCGGACATCGAGAAGGAGGTGGATGCCTGCCTCAAGCGCATGGCGCGCACGGTGAAGATGCCGGGGTTCCGCCCGGGCAAGGTGCCGATGAAGATCGTCGCCCAGACCCATGGTGGCCAGGCCCGCGGCGAAGCCGTCGGCGCTGCGGTGGAGAAGGCTTTTGGCGAGAAGGTGCGCGAGCAAAACCTGCGCGTCGCCGGCTATCCCCGCATCGAGCCGAAGGAAGGCGCTGCCGAAGGCACGCTCGAGTTCACCGCGACCTTCGAGGTCTATCCCGAGGTCACCGTCGGTGACCTGGGCGAGCAGAAGATCGAGCGCCCGGCCCTGACCGTCGGCGATGCCGAGGTCGACAAGACTCTCGACGTGCTGCGCAAGCAGCGCACCACCTTCAGCGCCGCCGATCGTGCCGCCGCCGAAGGCGACCGCGTCGTCATCGACTTCACTGGCCGCAAGGATGGCGAAGTGTTCGAGGGCGGCCAGGCCCAGGACTTCCCCTTCGTGATCGGCGCCGGCGCCATGCTGAAGGACTTCGAGACCGCAGTGACCGGTCTCAAGGCGGGCGAGAGCAAGACTTTCGACATGACCTTCCCGGCCGACTACCACGCCCAGCACCTGGCGGGTCAGACGGTTCAGTTCGAGATCGCGGTGAAGAAGGTCGAGGCCCCCGTGCTGCCCGAGATCGATGCCGACTTCGCCCGCTCGCTGGGTGTGGCCGACGGCGACGTCGCCAAGCTGCGCGAGGAAGTGAAGGGCAACCTCGAGCGCGAGGTCAAGCGCCGCATCCAGGCCAAGGTCAAGGAGCAGGTGATGGACGCGCTGGTCGCGGTCACGCCGATCGAAGTGCCGAAGGCGCTGGTGCAGGCCGAATCGCAGCAGCTGGCCGAGAACGCCCGTCGCGACCTCGAGATGCGCGGCCTCAAGACCAAGGACATCCCGGTGGACCCGTCGTGGTTCACCGAGCAGGCCGAACGCCGCGTCAAGCTCGGTCTGATCATGGCCGAGCTGGTCAAGGCCAACGAACTGCACGCCAAGCCTGAACAGGTCCGCGCGCTGGTCGAAGAAATGGCGCAAAGCTACGAAGATCCTGCGGAACTCGTGCGCTGGTATTACGCTCAACCTGAGCGTCTGGCGCAGGCCGAAGCCGTGGTGATCGAAGACAACGTCGTCGCCTGGGTCAGCAGCAAGGCTCAAGCCACCGACAAGGATGTGGCTTTCGACGAACTGATGGGCAACGCGGCCTGATGCCGCAAAGGGTCTGACGAATGATGCACGGAACACCCCAGCACAGCAGCGACTGGAACCCGGTCGGTCTCGGCCTGGTTCCGATGGTGGTCGAGCAGAGCGGTCGCGGCGAGCGCGCCTACGACATCTATTCGCGCCTTCTGAAGGAGCGGGTGGTGTTCCTCGTCGGCCCCGTCAATGACGTGACCGCCAACCTGATCGTCGCGCAGTTGCTGTTCCTCGAGTCCGAGAACCCGGACAAGGACATCTACTTCTACATCAACTCGCCCGGCGGTTCGGTCACCGCCGGCATGGCGATCTACGACACCATGCAGTTCATCAAGCCGAATGTCAGCACGCTGTGCATCGGCCAGGCTGCGAGCATGGGTGCCTTCCTGCTGGCGGCGGGCGAGAAGGGCAAGCGCTTCATCCTGCCCAACTCGCGCGTCATGATCCACCAGCCACTGGGTGGCTTCCAGGGCCAGGCCTCGGACATCGAGATCCACGCCCGCGAGATCCTCTACCTGCGTGCGCGCCTCAACGACATGTTGTCCAAGCACACGGGGCAACCGCTCGAGCGCATCGAGAAGGACACCGACCGCGACAACTTCATGTCCGCGGCGGCCGCGGTGGAGTACGGCCTGGTCGACAAGGTGCTGACCAGCCGCGACGACACCTGAATCAGGAGAACCCCGACATGACGGACAAGAAGGCTGGCGGCGACAAGCTGCTGTACTGCTCCTTCTGCGGCAAGAGCCAGCACGAGGTGCGCAAGCTGATCGCCGGCCCTTCGGTCTTCATCTGCGACGAATGCATCGAGTTGTGCAACGACATCATTCGTGACGAGATCGTCGGCGCCGCAGATCCGGAGAGCATCAAGGGCGCGCTGCCGACCCCGCACGAGATCTGCGACATCCTCGACCAGTACGTGATCGGGCAGTCGCAGGCCAAGCGCAACCTGGCGGTGGCGGTCTACAACCACTACAAGCGCCTGCGCCACATCGAGGCCAAGCAGGACGACGTCGAGCTTGCCAAGAGCAACATCCTGCTGATCGGGCCGACCGGCTCGGGCAAGACCCTGCTGGCGCAGACGCTGGCGCGCCTGCTCAACGTGCCCTTCGTGATGGCCGATGCCACGACGCTGACCGAAGCCGGCTACGTCGGCGAAGACGTCGAGAACATCATCCAGAAGCTGCTGCAGAAGTGCGACTACGACGTCGACAAGGCGCAGCAGGGCATCATCTACATCGACGAGATCGACAAGATCTCGCGCAAGGCCGACAACCCCTCGATCACGCGCGACGTGTCGGGTGAGGGTGTGCAGCAGGCGCTGCTGAAGCTGATCGAAGGCACGATCGCCTCGATCCCGCCGCAGGGTGGTCGCAAGCATCCCAACCAGGATTTCATCCAGGTCGACACCACCAACGTGCTGTTCATCTGCGGTGGCGCCTTCGACGGTCTCGAGAAGGTCATCCGCAACCGCACCGAGAAGGTCGGCATCGGCTTCGGTGCCGAGGTCAAGAGCAAGGAAGGCAAGAATCTCACCGATACCTTCCGCCAGGTCGAGCCCGAGGATCTGATCAAGTTCGGCCTCATTCCCGAACTGATCGGTCGTCTGCCCGTGGTCGCGACGCTGCAGGAACTGGACGAGGAAGCGCTGATCCAGATCCTCATCGAACCGAAGAACGCGCTGGTCAAGCAGTACCAGAAACTGTTCTCGATGGAAGGCGTCGAACTCGAGATCCGTCCTGCCGCACTGCACGCGGTGGCACGCAAGGCGATCAAGCGCAAGACCGGTGCGCGCGGCCTGCGCTCCATCCTCGAAGCGTCCCTGCTCGACATCATGTACGACCTGCCGACGCTGACTGGCGTGGAGAAGGTCGTGGTCGAGGAGAGCACGATCGAGGAAGGCGCCAAGCCGCTCTTGATCTACGCTGAGCAGCAGAAGGTGTCCGGCGCCAACTGAGGCGCACCGCCGATTTCTGCTTATCTCGCACCCGCCGCTTGAATTTCCAGGTCACGCCCACACATGGGTGTGACCTTTCTCGTAAGGAAAACGAAAATGTCGGGTCCTGCTGACCTCCCCAACGAACAAATGGAAATGCCGCTGCTGCCGCTGCGCGACGTGGTGGTGTTTCCGCACATGGTCATCCCGCTTTTCGTCGGGCGGCCGAAGTCGATCAAGGCGCTCGAAAGCGCCATGGAAGCGGGCAAGAGCATCCTGCTCGTCGCCCAGAAGAGCGCCGCCAAGGATGAGCCGGCGATCGAGGACCTGTACGCGATCGGCTGCATCGCGAACATCCTGCAGATGCTGAAGCTACCCGACGGCACGATCAAGGTGCTGGTCGAAGGCGTCCGCCGTGCGCGCGTCGATTCGGTCGAAGACCTGCGCCAGCTCTTCGTCGCCAAGGTCACGCCGGTCGTGATCGCCGACGTCGACACCAACGAGGTCGAGGCCATGCGCCGCGCGATCATCGCGCAGTTCGACCAATACGTTAAGCTCAACAAGAAGATCCCGCCGGAGATCCTGACCTCGCTCGCCGGCATCGACGAGGCGGGCCGTCTCGCCGACACCATCGCCGCTCACTTGCCGCTCAAGCTCGAGCAGAAGCAGGACGTGCTGGAGATGTTCGATACAGGCGAACGGCTCGAGAAGCTGCTGACGCAGATCGAGGCCGAACTCGACATCCTGCAGGTCGAGAAGCGCATCCGCGGCCGCGTCAAGCGCCAGATGGAGAAGAGCCAGCGCGAGTACTACCTCAACGAGCAGGTCAAGGCGATCCAGAAGGAACTCGGGGAAGGCGAGGAGGGTGCCGATCTCGAGGAGATGGACAAGAAGATCAAGTCCGCCGGCATGCCGAAGGAGGCGCTCGCGAAGGCGCAGGCCGAGTTCAAGAAGCTGCGCCTGATGTCGCCGATGTCGGCCGAAGCCACCGTGGTGCGCAACTACATCGACACGCTGATCGGCCTGCCGTGGAAGAAGAAGTCGCGTGTCAGCAAGGATCTGGCCGAAGCCGAGAAGATTCTCGACAAGGATCACTACGGCCTCGAACGCGTCAAGGAACGCATCCTCGAGTATCTTGCCGTGCAGCAGCGCGTGGACAAGGTCAAGGCGCCAATCCTGTGCCTCGTCGGGCCTCCGGGCGTGGGCAAGACCTCGCTCGGCCAGTCGATCGCCAAGGCGACGAACCGCAAGTTCATCCGCATGGCGCTGGGCGGCGTGCGTGACGAAGCCGAGATCCGTGGCCACCGCCGCACCTATATCGGCTCGATGCCGGGCAAGATCCTGCAGAACATGAGCAAGGTCGCGGTCAAGAACCCGCTGTTCCTGCTCGACGAGGTGGACAAGCTCGGCATGGACTTCCGCGGCGATCCGTCGTCGGCCCTGCTCGAGGTGCTGGATCCGGAGCAGAACCACACCTTCCAGGACCACTATGTCGAGGTCGATTTCGACCTGTCGGACGTGATGTTCGTGGCGACGGCCAACACGCTCAACATCCCGGCCGCCTTGCTCGACCGTATGGAGGTGATCCGTCTGTCGGGCTACACCGAGGACGAGAAGGTCAACATCGCCCAGCGTTATCTGCTGCCTAAACAGATGAAGAACAACGGTCTCAAGCAGGACGAGCTGTCGGTGACCGAGGAAGCGTTGCGCGACGTCGTGCGCTACTACACCCGCGAGGCCGGCGTGCGCAGTCTCGAGCGCGAGATCTCCAAGGTCTGCCGCAAGGTGGTCAAGCAGCTGGTGCTCAAGAGCCGCAGCAGCAAGATCATCGTCAATGCCAAGAACCTCGACAAGTTCCTCGGCGTGCGCAAGTACAGCTTCGGCATGGCCGAGAAGCAGAACCAGATCGGCCAGGTCACCGGCCTGGCCTGGACGGAGGTCGGCGGCGAACTGCTGACGGTCGAGGCGGTGCAACTGCCGGGCAAGGGCAAGGTGCTCACGACCGGCAAGCTCGGCGAGGTGATGCAGGAGTCGATCCAGGCGGCGCTGTCGGTGGTGCGCAAGCGGGCGCGCTCGCTTGGCATCGACGAGGACTTCCACCAGAAAAGCGACATGCACATCCACCTGCCGGAGGGTGCGATTCCGAAGGACGGCCCGTCCGCCGGCATCGCGATCAGTACCGCGCTGGTTTCGGTGCTGACCGGCATCCCGGTGCGCTGCGACGTGGCAATGACGGGCGAGATCACGCTGCGCGGCGAAGTCCTGCCGATCGGCGGTCTCAAGGAGAAGCTGCTCGCGGCCGTGCGTGGTGGCATCCACACTGCGCTGATTCCCGAGGAGAACGTCAAGGACCTCGCCGAGATTCCCGAGAACATCAAGAATGCACTCGAGATCGTGCCGGTGAAGTGGATTGACCAGGTGCTGGAGCAGGCGCTCGAGCGCCGACCCGAACCTTTGCCCGAGTCCGCCGCTGTCGAGCCTGGTGTTGCTGCGGTGTCGGGCGACGCCGAGAAGTCGGCTTCGGGACAGCGTCCGCACTGAGCGGTGTGAGCGGGGCCGACAGATGGCCACGCCCGTTCGCAGACAAGGCCGCAGCGTGGGAAACCGCGTTGCGGCTTTGTCGTTGACACTGCCGAATCGTGCGCGCTATAAAACCCATGAAGTTGGCAAGCAAGCCGCTGACACCCGAAATCCCGCGCCCGGCGCGGAATGCAGTGAGGTTCGTCCCATCGCAGTGCTCTTTCGGAGGGGTTTAAGTGAACAAATCTGAACTGATCGACGTTATCGCAAAGCAGGCGGAGATCTCGAAGGCAGCGGCAGGGCGTGCCCTGGATGCAGCCGTCGCGGGTGTCATGGACGCCCTCAAGGGTGGCGACACGGTGACTCTCGTCGGCTTCGGCTCGTTCTATGTGGGCGAGCGCGCTGCAAGGACGGGTCGAAATCCCCGCACCGGAAAGAACATCAAGATCAAGGCGGCAAAGGTTCCAAAATTCCGCGCTGGCAAAGGCCTGAAAGATGCAGTAAACTAGCGGGCTTCCCGGGCTTCACTCATTTTGTGTAGCCCCGGCGCGGGTGCTTAGCTCAGTTGGTAGAGCGTCGCCCTTACAAGGCGAATGTCGGCGGTTCGACCCCGTCAGCACCCACCAAGAACACCTGTCACGCAGTGGCAAGCAGTACAAAAACCCGCACAGCTCAAGGCTTTGCGGGTTTTTTCTTGTGCTAAGCAGTGTCATCCCGTGTCATCCCATACCGTCAAAAAAGACGGTACACCTGACGGTACACGCTACCCTTGACGGTATACCGCCAAGGCGGGTGCTGCGAGGGGTGGAAAATGCCGCTGAATGACGTTGCCGTCAGGCAAGCCAAGCCAACCGACAAACCGCGAAAGCTCACCGATGAGCGCGGGATGTATCTGCTGATCCAGCCGACCGGCGGGAAGCTGTGGCGACTGGACTACCGCTTCGAGGGCAAGCGCAAGACGCTGGCGCTGGGGAGTTACCCCGATGTGTCCCTGGCTGAGGCTCGCAAGGCCCGCGACCGGGCGCGTGAGCTTCTCGCCGCCGGGACCGATCCCGCATCCGCCAAGAAGGAAAGCAAGCAGGCCCGCGTCGACGCCATTGCCAACGCCTTTGAGGTCATCGGGCGTGAATGGCACAAGCTCAAGAGCGCGAAGTGGACTCCGCTGACGCAGGAGAAGACGCTCGCTGTCCTGGAGAAAGACCTTTTCCCATGGCTAGGCAATCGGCCGGTGGGCGAGATCACGGCGCCCGAGCTGCTACGCACGCTGAAACGCATCGAGGAGCGGGGCGCGGTCGACACGGCGCACCGTGCCAAGCAGATCGCCGGCCAGATCTTCCGCTACGGTATCGCCACCGGACGAGCTGACCGCAACCCTGCTGCTGACCTGCAGGGCGCACTGATGCCGGTATCGAAAAAGCACTTCCCAGCGATCACTGAAGTAGGGGAGGTGGGGCCCCTGCTGAAGGCCATCGAGGGCTATAAGGGCTCGCTGATCGTGCGCAGCGCCTTGCGCCTGGCGCCGATGCTCTTCGTCCGACCGGGCGAGCTGCGACAGGCGGAGTGGTCCGAGATCGACCTCGAGCAGGGCGAGTGGCGAATCCCCGCCGAGAAGATGAAGAAGCGGCGCGACTTCATCGTCCCGCTGTCACGACAGGCCGTCGACATTCTCCGCGATCTGCACCCGCTGACCGGGCACGGCCGGTTCGTGTTTCAGGGGGTTCGAGACCATGACAAGCCCATGAGCGAGAACACCGTGAACAACGCACTGCGGCGCATGGGATACGACACCCGTACCGAGATCACCGGCCACGGCTTCCGGGCAATGGCGCGCACGATCCTGCACGAGGTGCTCGGGGTGGATGCGGCTGTGATCGAGCACCAGCTCGCGCACCAGGTGCCGGATGTGCTGGGGCGTGCCTACAACCGAACCAAGTTCCTGCCGCAGCGCAAGGCGATGATGCAGCAGTGGGCGGACTGGCTCGACCAGGTGAGGAAGGGCGCGGAGGTGATCGACATCACCCAGCGCCGGGCCTGATACCATTGCCATGCTGCGCCTAGCCTTTGGCCGGGCGAAGAGTCGGACACCTTCACCGACCTGGCGCAGCCACTTCCAATGAAGGCGCGCACTTGAAGGGGTGTGCATGAGGCATGAAGCATCCCAGCCGCCTGCTTGGCTTCCAGACTGGAAAGACTCGGGCGCTTATTCAGAGTTCACGACTCGCGCTGACCTTGCATGGCAGTTCCTGCGCAGAAGTCCCGAGTACCAAGCGGATTGGCTCATGTACGAGTCCGTCCCGTATTACTGGCCCGATCATGGCGGTAAGACCCCGAAGGGATCGGGTAGAAGCTATCAGCCCTGGGCAGAGATGATCTATTACTGGGCGGACCCACCGGGCCGTGCAGACGAAACACTGGAAGAGTACGAGCGCCGCATGCAAGGCACCGACTACGAGGTAACAAACCTCGAAAGCGGTCTGTGCAGAAAGTGGGGGATTAAGCTGCTCAAGCCACCTGAAGAGACTTGGGGTCAGCTCATCCCCTACAGCGAAGAATTCCCGATTGTTGGTGGCGATGAGGATGTTTTTGTCATTCGACATCACAACTTGCCTGACCCCTACAAGATCGTCCCCAATGGCTATCTATTCGGAAGGTACCAGCCGCCAATGCGGTCGATCGTGTCGATCTACCCGGCAGACCCCGATCGGGACGAGATCCTGCCCAACCTTGTGCCGATCTGGTTTTCCCTCGATCACAGCCTGAAGGCGCAGATTGATGCGGCGATGCTGGAGTTGAAGGCGATGCGTGCCGAGTTGGACGTAAAGCGTACAAATCGCAGCGCCCCTTCTGTTGCGACCTTGATAACGGCGCTCCGTGTTCATGATGGCCGGCTGGCTGGTGCCACTCATGAGGAAATTCAGTGCGAGCTTGATCGATTGGGTGAGTTCAACAGCGCGGGTACGCTCCGCGACACAGTTCGAGATTTCAAGCTCGCAAAGAAAATGATCGAGTCCGGTTATCGAGAACTTATCGGCATGGAATGACACCCAGCAGAGTTTAGGCTACCAAATCCTGCTGTTCCTCACAGATTGGTAGGTCCGCATCCTTCGCCTGTCGTGCAACGCGCACGCTACACGGAGCGAACGATGCAACCTCAAACCACCTCGTCGCCGAGAACCCACGGCATCCAAATCGCCGCCGCCCTGGCGAACTTCGATAGCCTGCCCGACAGCGCGCTGGTCGACGTCAAAGTAACTGCCGCCGTCTTGGGCAGATCACCGTCATCCGTCTGGCGTGACGCCCGCCTGGGCAGGCTGCCTGCGCCGATCAAGGCCGGCCCCGCCTGCACTCGCTGGAAGGTGGGCGCGATCCGCGCGCACCTTGCCGCGCTCGAGGGGGCGGCATGGCGCTCTTGACACGGTCGACCACCTCCGCGCATGATCTCGCCTGCCTGCAAACAACAGGCAACGGGATTGGCGTCCCGAATGCAAAAGGCGGATGTATCCGCCACCCTGGCGGATTTTTTACGTCCACCGCATGTGCTGCTCCGTCTATGGCGGGCCGTGTGGGAGAGCCGCAAGGCTCGCCGGTTCCTTTTGCCCGGTACGCCAATCCCGCACGCGCCCGCCACCCCCGATTGGCGTCGGGGAGCGGGATTCAACCCGCCGCAAAAGGAGCATCAGCCATGCGTACTACCGCATCGGGCACGCGCGCACTCGCGCCGACTTCGCCCACCATCCCCACCAGCTACACCCCCGGCCCTTGGCATGAGCACAGCCATCGGCAGATCGGCCCCGACGAAGGCATCGTCGCTGAGGTCTGGTCCGCCATCGGCTGGGGCGATGCCGCCATTCAGCAGGCCGACGCCAATGTCCGCCTGATCGCCGCCGCACCCGAGCTGCACCAGGCGCTTGCCGAGATCCTGAGCGACTACCGCAACGACCTGGCAATGATCCGCCCGCGCACGCTCAAGCTGATTGTGTCCGCCCTGGCGAAGGTGGAAGGGGGTGCGGCATGAATGCCCCGACCGATCTGAACCCGCTGATCTGCGACGCCGTCGCCGACACGCTTTTCACTGCGTCCTGCGCGGTCAAGTTCCTCGCCCGCGCCGCTGAGGATCGCACCCACGAAGGCACGGACTCCCTCAGCTCAAGTGAGAGTGCGGGCGAGGCGTTCATTCTGAATTGCATCGCTGCCGCGCTCGACTACGCCCAAGGCCAACACAGTGCGGAAGGGGGTGAAGCATGAGCACGATCACCCGCATCCGTGTCTATCGCGCCCTGCGCCGCATCGCCGGCCCGGCGCTGGCCTACCGTCTGAGCTTCGGCGGGAGGGCGTGACAATGACCGGCCCGACACGTGAACCCACCTGTGCAAGCGACCTCGCATCGCTTGCTGTCAGGCGACACCGTAAATTGACCCCCTAGCGACACGAGGAACTGACCCCCTCGTTCGCAAGGAGGCCACTGTTGGAAACGAAGCACAGCGAGGTGAATCCTGTACGCCGTCTGGTTTGCGGAGTGCAGGAGATGTTGGAGCCGGAGGCGGTCACGACGATCGTTCGGTTGGGGCAGTCGGGGTGGGGCGCGAAGCGGATTGCCAGGACGTTGGGCATCGCGCGCAACACGGTGCGGCGCTATCTGAACGCGGGCGGGCCGGTGCCCTACCGGCAGCCGCAGCGCGACAGCGTGCTGGGCGGTCATGAGGCGTGGCTGCGGGAGCGTTTCCTGCAGCACCGGGGCAACTGCGACGTGGTGCGTCAGCAGTTGAGCAAGGAGCTCGGGATCGACACGAGCCTGCGCACGGTCGAGCGCGCGTGCCGTGGGTTCCGCCAGGAGCTTGAAGCCAGTCGCCGTGCGACGATCCGCTTCGAGACTGCGCCGGGCGAGCAGATGCAGATCGACTTCGGCCAGACGCGGGTGCTGATCGGTGGCGAGCCGGTGCGGGTGTTCCTGTTCGTGGCGACGCTGGGCTATTCGCGCCGGGGGTTTGCGTGCGCGTTCCGGCACGAGCGCCAGAGCGTGTGGTTTGCCGGGATCGAGGCGGCCTTTGCGCATTTCGGCGGACGGCCGCAGACGCTGCTGATCGACAACGCCAAGGCGCTGGTCGACAAGCACGACACACAGACGCGCCAGGTTCGGCTCAACAGCCGCTTCGAGGCGTTCTGCCGGCACTGGGACATCGCTGCCCGGGCATGCGCGCCGTTTCGCGCCCGCACCAAGGGCAAGACCGAGAACGGCGTGGGCTACGTGAAGAAGAACGCCATCGCCGGTCACGCCTTCGAGAGCTGGGCGGCGATGGAGGCGCACCTGGCGCGCTGGCAGCGCGAGGTGGCCGATGTGCGCATCCACGGCACGACGGGCGTCACGCCCGCTGAGCGCTTCGACCTGGAGCGCGATCACCTGCGTCCGGTCGACGGGATCGCTCCCTTCCTGCAGGTGCGCGAACTCGTGCGCCGGGTCAATGCCGAGGGCTGCATCGAGCTCGACACCAACGCCTACAGCGTGCCGTGGCGCTTGATCGGCGAGACGGTGACAGTCATCGTCAGCGCCGACACCGTCGTGGTCGAGTACGCCGGCGAGGAAGTAGCCCGCCACGCGGAGCTCTCCGGCAGTCGCGGTCGCAGCATCGAGCGCCGCCATCTGCTGGGTGGATCGCCACCACCGGCCGAGATCGAGACGCCGCCGCCCACCGATGCGCTGCTGCGTCCGTTGGCCGAGTACGAAGCCCTCGTCGGAGGAGGCTGGTGATGCTCGAACCCGAACGACTCGACGAATTGCTCACCCGGCTGCGGCTCACGGCGATCCGCGACCAGCTCGATAGCCTGCTCGACGAAGCCAGCCGGGCACAGATGACGCTGCGCGAAGCGCTGCTGTTCCTGGCCGAGCGCGAGGTCGCCCGACGCGACATGCGGCGCATCCAGATGGGCATGAAGCTCGCCCGTTTCCCGTGTGTGCGCACGCTCGAAGGCTTCGACTTCGACGCACAGCCCTCGATCGATCCGGGGCAGATCCGGGATCTGTCCACCGGTCGCTGGATCGGCCACGGCCAGGCCTTGTTGCTGCTCGGCCCCCCGGGCGTGGGCAAGACGCACCTGGCAGTCGCACTGGGGCGCGAAGCGGTGGATCGCGGCTATACGGTGCTCTTCACTTCGGCAGCGGCGCTGATGGCAGGGCTCACGAAGGCGCACGCCGACGGGCGGCTCGAGGAGAAGCTGTTGCAGCTCTCGAAGCCCAAGCTGCTGATCATCGATGAGCTTGGGTACCTGCCGCTCGAACCGGCGGCCGCGCACCTGTTCTTCCAGCTCGTGTCGCGGCGCTACGAGCGGGCAAGCATGCTGATCACCAGCAACCGGCCGGTCGGCGAGTGGGGACAGGTGTTCGGCGATGCCGTGGCGGCCACCGCCATCCTCGATCGGTTGCTGCACCACAGCCAGGTCATCACGATCCGGGGCGACAGTTACCGGCTGCGCGACAAGCGCCGCAGCGGCCTTCTGCAGAAGGCCGCTGCCCCCACCCCGATCACGTCGGAGAGTTGATTAACCCAGGGGGTCAATTCCAGATGTCGTCAGGGGGTCAAATCTTCGTGTCGCTTGACAGCTTGCCGCAGAGACCTTGAATCAACTTCTGGCGTTGGCAACGAGCATCGTTTATCTGCACGGCCGTCCTGGCTGTAGTTCAGCCGTCAATCACCTTGCCCGCCTCGCGGAAATGCACGCGCTCGAATGGGCGGAACACTTCGAAGAAGAGGCTGAACTGCACCAAGCGATGCGCGAGCGCACCACGGAGGTTCAGCCATGAGCCACCACGACTACCCCAAGGGCGCTGGCCTGGGCCGTGACCCGAACCCGCACAATCCGACGCTGATCGACTTCGAGTGGACGATGCAGCACGGCAGCCGCGCGCAGCGGCGCGAGATCCTGCGGCAACTGAAGATGTATCGCCGGCAGGGCGTGCCAGGCGCGGCCGAGGCGATGCGCTCGCTGGCCGAGCATGGGCGCAAGCCGGAGCCGGGCGCGCACCGCGTGTGGCGCGTGACGATGCCGGGACGGTCGCCGTTCGTCGTGTTCGTGGCGCAAGGCGCAACCGCCGCCGAGATGCTGTTGCAGTGGCCTGGTGCCGCGCTGGAGGTGGCCAATGGACACTGAGTTCCTCAACGCCATGGCTGCGGCCGGCCTTGCGCCGGTCAAGCCTCTCGCGCTGCCCGAGGGGCGCATCGTGCGGTTCCGCGTTCAGGGCGACAAGGCCGGAAGCCGCAACGGCTGGGCGGTGCTGCACCAGCACCCGATTCCGGCCGGCGTCTTCGGTAGTTGGAAGACGGGCGAACAGCACACCTGGAAGGCCACGACCAACGAGACCGCCACCCCCGCCGAACGTGCCGAGCTGCAGCGCAAGCTGCATGCGGCGCAGCAGGCACGAGCGGCCGAAGAGGCGCGGGTTCGTGCCGAGGCCGCGGCACGGGCGCTGAAGCTGTGGAGCGGTGCCAAGCCGGCGACGGACGATCACCCCTACCTGCGGGCCAAGGGCGTGCATGCCTATGGCCTGCGGGCGCTGCGTGACCAGCTGATGGTGCCGGCGCGGGATGCCGATGGCCGACTGCATACGCTGCAGTTCATCGGCCCGGACGGCTCGAAACGCTTTCTCACTGGTGGGCGCATCGCCGGCTGCTATTACGCCATCGGGCGCCCCGACGACGCGCTGCTGCTGGCCGAGGGCTACGCCACCGCCGCTACGCTGCACCAGGCCACCGGGCGCGCGGTGGCGGTGTGCTTCAACTGCGGCAACCTCATCGCCGTGGCCCGTTCGCTGAGGGCCAAGTTCCCCCGCCTGCGCTTCGTGGTGTGCGCCGACAACGACGCCGGCACACCCGGTAATCCTGGCCTGAAGGCCGCGCACGAGGCCGCGAGGGCGATCGGTGCCGGCGTGGCCTTCCCGAGCTTCGAGGGGGTGGCCCATGTCTAAGCCGACCGACTTCAACGACCTGGCGCAGATCGCCGGCCCCGAGGCGGTTAAGGCGACCGTGGATAAGGTGCTGGCCGCTGCTACTGCCAACTCTGCAAATTCGCAGAGCCCTTCGCCGGATTGGCCCGACCCGCACCTGCCCGGCATGGTCAAGGCACCCGAGATCCCCGCCGCGATCCTGCCCGGCTGGCTGGGGGAGATGGCTGGCGCGGTGGCGGACTCGACCCAAACGCCGCCTGCGCTCGCTGTCATGGTGGGGCTGTCGGTTCTGGCTGCCGTGCTGCAGCGCCGCTTCGAGGTGGCGCCGTTTGGCGACGACTACACCGAGCCGCTTGCACTCTGGACGCTGACGGCGCTGCCGAGCGGCGCGCGCAAGTCGGCAGTGTTCAGCGCCATGACGGCGCCACTGCTGCGCTGGGAGAAGCTGGAGTACGACCGAGGCCGCGCCGAGCGCGGGCGGGTGGCGTCGGCACGGAAGGTCGCCGAGAAGCGCATCGAGCGGCTTCTGGCCGATGCCGCGAAAGCCAAGGACGACCACGAGCGCGAACGCATCCGCAGTGAGATCCAGCACGAGAAGGACACGATGCCGGCCGAGCTGCGCGCACCGCGCCTCTTCACCGAGGACGTGACCGCCGAGCGGCTGCAAGCGATGTTGGCGGAGTACGGTGAGCGCATGGCGCTGCTGAGCGATGAGGCCGGCATCTTCCAGATCATGGCCGGCATCTACAACGGTGGCAGTGCCAACCTGGACGCCTTCCTGAAAGGCCACGCCGGTACGGCGATGCGGGTGGATCGCGCCGGCCGCGAGGCCCACGTCGACAAGCCGGCCCTGTCCTTCGGCCTGGCGCTGCAACCCGGCGTGCTGTCCGAGGTGGCCGCCTCGCGCCGGTTCCGCGACTCCGGTCTGCTTGCGCGCTTTCTCTTCGCCATGCCGGCGAGCAACGTCGGCAAGCGCGACGTGCGTCGTCGTGTGGCAATCCCTGACCGGGTGCGCGATGACTACGAGGCCGCGCTCTTCCGGCTGCTGGAGGACGTGCCCGCCGTGCCGGGTAAGCCGCGCGAGCTGGCGATGACCGAGCCGGCACTCGAGCTGTGGGCGGACTTCGCGCAAGAGATCGAGGACCACCAGGGCGAGGGTGGGCGCTACGAGGCCATCAGCGACTGGACCAGCAAGCTGCCCGGCGCGGTGGCGCGCATCGCGGCGCTGCTGGAGCTGGCCGAAGTCGGACGCCACGCCGAAGAGGTGAGCCAGCTTGCGACGGAGCGGGCGGTCGCGCTGGGGCGCCTGCTGATCCCGCACGCACAGGCGGCATTCGGTCTGCTGGGCACCGACGGCGTCGACGCCGACGCGGGCGCCATCGTGAAGTGGATCAAGGCCAACGGTCTGGAGGAGTTCAGCCGGCGGGAATGCCAGAAGGCGATGGAGGGCCGCTTCCGCACCCTGGAGCGCCTGACCAAGGCCCTGCAGCGGCTGGAGCAGCAGGACGTGCTGCGGCACTACACCAGGCGAAACAAGGGCGCACCGCCGACCGAGGCCTGCATCGTCAATCCGAAGCTTCTGTCGACCTAATCGACATTGTCGCCATAGAGCTATTTTTAACCTTTTTCTTCTTCTATATGAATCACTTACGGTTTAGCGCTCTACCCCTGTCGACAATGTCGACAAACTCGACAGACCCAAGGCCGGCCCGAGCGTCTGTCGACATTGTCGACATTGTCGACGGGTGTAGATACGCCGGACGAGTCGCGCCCGCATCAGCCGATCGCCAACCCCGAGCACCGATGAAGTCCGTGGGCTCGACATTCTGCAGGCTGCTCACGGGTCCTTCTGGGGCATGCAGCTCACGGGTAGTTCGAACCTCGACCTTTCTCTAGTCAAAGACTATCCGTAAGGGGGTTATATGATTAACCTGCACTATCCAAGAAGGCAGACCGAATGAGCACCGAACTTTCCCGATGCGCTGCCGCTGGCGGCGATCCATAGCATTGCAAGTCTTTGATTGTCCGCATTATTTCATGTTCAACGAAGAATGTTCGACGCATCATGTAGCCATGACACCCGCACTTCAAACCGGCCTGCAAGCCCTGTCCCGGCACTTCGCCGGCCGGCATGTGCGTGTCCCGCGCGACCCGTCAAAGCTGCTGCGCATGGTCCCGTCCGACCTAGACGCCGCATCGGCCGCTGAAGTGTGCGCCGCAGTCGGTGGAAGCCGGCTGTATGCCCGTAAGGCAACCCGCACCCTGGCCGAAGCCCGCAACAGCGTGATTCGAGTCCGCCGCGCCCACGGCGCAACACTGGAAGCCCTGGCAGAAGAGTTTGGCCTGTCGGCGCGCCAGATCGCGAACATCCTCAAGGACACCCCGAAATGACCATGCATACCCCCTTCCGCCGCGTGCCCGAGTTTGGCCCGTTCCCGGCTCCGCGCTCGAACCCCACTCCGTCCCGCATTTCAGGCGAAGGCGACGCAGACTTTCACCTGCGCATGCTCGCCTCTCAAATCAACGTCCTCGACGTGCTGCGCTACCAGGCCGGCATCAGCCGTGGCGCTATCGACATCGGCCCCGCCGCTGAATACTCGCAAGAGATCGCCCGCCGATCCGGCCGGCCTGCAAACGGAACCTATCTCCCGCACGCCGCGCTGCTGTCGCGTGGCCTGTCGGTCGGCACCGCCACCGCAGGCGGCAACACCGTTGCCACGAACCTCCTCGCAGGTTCCTTCATCGACGTTCTGCGGCCCCGTGCAAAGGTTTTGCAGGCCGGCGCAAAGGTCATGACCGGCCTGAATGGCAATGTCGCCATTCCCCGGCAGACCGGCGCTGGCGCTGCATACTGGGTATCAGAAGGCGACGAGCCTACCGAGTCGCAACAGGCGTTTGACCAGGTGCAAATGACGCCTCGCACGGTCGGCGCATACACCGAAATCTCCCGCAAGCTGTTGTTGCAGTCGTCGGTCTCGATTCAGGACTTCGTGTCTCAAGATCTGATCACCGTGATCGGCCTGGCGATGGACGCCGCCGCCATCAATGGCGCCGGATCGGCGCAGCCTACCGGCATCCTGGGAACGTCCGGAATCCTGACCCAGACCATTGCAGGCAGCGCCCCGACTTGGGCAGAAATTGTCGGATTCGAAACGAAGGTAGCAGCAGAGTCCGCCGACGAGCCAACGTGCGCCTATCTCACGACACCGAAGGTGCGCGGCACCCTGCGTCAAACCCTGCCGAACACCGCCGCCAAAGACCCGATATGGACGGCCGCAAACGGCAACGGCGCCGACGGCACGGTCAATGGCTACCGTGGATTCGTGTCGAGCAACGTCCCGGCAACTTTGGGCACCGGCACGAATGAGCACGCGATCATTTACGGCAACTTCGCCGACCTCATCATCGGCCTGTGGGGGGCGGTCGACCTGCTACTGGACCCCTATAGCCTGAGCAAGTCAGGCGCAATGCGCGTTACTGCCTTTCAGGATATGGACGTGTGCGTCCGCCACGCTGAATCATTCTGCGTCGGCAAGTTCGCGCCCGCTTGATGTTTTCGTGCGAGGGCTGGCGAGAGTGATCGCCCATAGCCGGCCCCGCTGCCGCAAGGCACATGACGCATGGGCGATCACCTGCCGCGCGACTGACAGCGCGCGGAACCTGTCGGCAGGGCGTCGCGCGTATCTCCTGGGGGTGTTCGACCCCTTCACGGCGATGCAAGGACAGGTAACTGCAAAGCCCTCAGGGCACCAGGCGCGGCCCCTCCATACCGCCTCCCTGCCGCCTGGCCCGCGTTCAGCAACGCGGAGCGATGGCAGGGCTCCCCGCCTCACCGGACGCTAGACCATGCGCTGCTGCGCCTGCTGCCGAATGCCCGCCCCCGTCGCCACGCTGCACCCTGGCGAGTTCCACGACAGCCGGAAGTAACTACCGGAATTCCGGTAGATACCCAGGACTTGGGTATCGACCCGGTAAGCACTGTCACGTGAGAGGCTAGGTGTGCTAGAGCAGGCGTGAGTGACGGTAGATTTGACGGTACACGGAAAATTCAGATTCAGAAAGCTCAGCGTTTATTGGGCTTTCAGATCGAATGCGGGTGAGTCAGCACCTCTCAAAGCCCGGACCTGTCCGGGCTTTGTTTTTGGGCCTTCAGATCGATCGGCCCGCCCCGCAAGGGCGTCGATCCCCCTTCAGTCCATCGGGAAGCCGCGCTCACGCAGCGCCCGTGCGATACCCCGCATTGCCTCGGTGGCTGGAAGCGCCAGGGATACGCCCGGCTCATGGGCCGTACCGGCGTCACGCAGGTTGATGCGGATGATCGGTACGCCCAGCTGTTCGCCAAACAGGCGTACCGACGGTACCGCGGTGCCTGCACCGATTTCGAGCACGAGCAACCGGTCCACGCGTCGTTTCCAGGCCGCGAGCCTCGTCTGCTGGGCCTGCGTGCGGTGCTCGATCCAGTCCCAGTCGCCAAACATCAGGATGTTGGGGCGTGCAAGTGCGCCGCAATGCGGGCAGCTTGGCAGCGCGTTGGTCAGTTCGCAGGCTTCGGCGTCGATTTCGGGTTGAAACTCGTCCGCCGGCCAGGTCCGAGCGTTGCAGCCCTTCATGCATTGCAGATGATGGATGGAGCCATGGCACTCGACGATGCGTTGGGCGTCGAAGCCGGCCTTCTGGAACTGCCCATCCACATTGCTGGTGAATATGAAAGCGCCATCCGGAAGACGCCGCGCGATGTCGAGCAGTATCGCAAAGGCGGGACCCGGCTCGGTGCGTCGATACAGGTCGAGCCGGTGGCCGTAGAAACCCCAGGCCAGTCGCGGGCGGGCGGCGAAGGCGGCCGGATTCGCGATCTCCTGGAAGTGCAGTCCGGCCTTGCCCAGCGCCGGATAGGCCTGCCACATCCCTTCGCTGCCGCGGAAGTCCGGCAGGCCGGAGTCCACGCCGAGGCCGGCTCCGGCGGTGATGAGGAGGCCGTCCGCGTCGGCGATGAGGCGGGCGCAACGATCGAAAGCGCTTGTTACCACGGGATGTGCTCGCCTCGGTAGTCGATGAAATGCGCCCGCCCGCTCGCTTCGAGACGGTCGAGCGCGGCCAGCAGCCCGCATGCGGCTGCGTCCGGTTCCATGGCCGCATCGCCGACGAAAGGGGCACTCAGGCGCGAGCGCACGGTGCCTGGCTGCAGCGCAGCGACGACGGCGAGCGGGCGACGGCGGGCGATTTCGATGGCCGCGGTCTGCAGCAGCATGTTGAGCGCAGCCTTCGATGCCCGGTAGCCATACCAGCCGCCCTTGCGATTGTCCTCGATGCTGCCCACCCGCGCCGACAGCTTGGCCCAGATCACGCGCTCGCCGGTGGCCAGCAGTGGATGAAGGTGGCGCAGCAGCAGGGCTGGCCCGATCGCGTTGATCGTCATCGCGCGCTGCAGGCAGGCGGCCTGCAGTTCCTCGAGGCGCTTCTCGGGACCCTGGCCCTCGATGCTCAGCGCGCCGGTGGCATCGATCACGAGGTGCAAGGGCGACTGCGCGGCCAGCATGCGGGCGCAGTCGGCGAGGCTGGCCTCGTCATCGAGCAGGAGCGGCGGCGTGCTCTGCCGTGACAGTTCGATGATCCGGCCGCAACGCGGGTCGGCGCGCAGCTGCCGGACGAAGGCCTGGCCAATTGCACCGCTGGCGCCGGCGACCAGTGCGGTGTAGCCCTCGGGCAGGCTGTTCATCGATACGGGAGTGAGGTTCATGCGTCCTTGTCTGCGGGATGCGCGATCGGGTCGGCTGACACGATCATTCGATTGACCATTTTACTGACAGCGGGGCAGACTGCTGACACGCCGTTTGCCAGATTGACAGTCATGCCGCACGACGCCCGCCCCCTGCCGGAGCTGGTTTCGTTTCTCGAAACCCTGTCCGAGCCCCATATCCTGTGCGACCGGGGCTATCGCATCATCGCAGCCAATGCCGCATATCGGCGCTCGTGCGCGCATGGTCGCGACGTGGTCGGCCGGACCTGCTACGACGTGTCGCATCGCTACAGCGTGCCCTGCGATCGCGCCGGCGAGTCCTGTCCGCTGGCGCGCAGCCTGCAGTCCGGGCAGCGCGAGCGCGTGCTGCATCTGCACCACACGCCGCGCGGCGAGGAGTACGTGAACATCGAGCTGTCGCCGGTGCGCGATGCGGACGGCGAGATCGCGTGGTTCATCGAGAAGATGGAACCGATGCAGGTCGCGCGCGGCGTGTCGGACCACCGTGGCCTGATCGGGCGCTCGCCGGCCTTCCAGCGCATGCTCGAACTCGTCGCCCGCGTGGCGCCGTCGGAGGCGAGCGTGCTGCTGCAAGGTGAGTCGGGAACGGGCAAGGAGCTCGTCGCCAGCGCGGTGCACGAGGCAAGCCGGCGGGCCCAGGGGCCCTTCGTCGCGGTCGACTGCTCGGGTCTGCCCGAAACCCTGTTCGAAAGCGAACTGTTCGGCCATGAGCGAGGAGCCTTCACCGGCGCTACCGCACGCAAGCCGGGCCTGATCGAGGCAGCCAGCGGCGGCACCCTGTTCCTCGATGAGCTGGGCGACATTCCGCTCGGCATGCAGGTCAAGCTGCTGCGCCTGCTGGAAACCGGCACCTACCGTCGGGTGGGCTCGACCGAGCTGCGGCGTGCGGACATCCGCCTGGTGTCGGCGACGCACCGCCCGCTCAAGCGCATGATTGCCGAAGGCAGCTTCCGCCAGGACCTGTATTTCCGCATCAATACCTTCCCGATCACCGTGCCGGCACTGCGGGCGCGCGAGGGCGACCTGCCCCTGCTGGTGGAGTCGCTGCTCGAGCGCGTGGCGCCACAACGGCGTCTCGCCGTGTCGCCTGCAGCGATGCGGCTGTTGGCCGCCCATCCGTTTCCGGGCAACGTCCGCGAACTGCGCAATGTGCTCGAGCGTGCAAGCCTGATGTGCGATGGCGAGACCATCGGCCCCGAACACCTGCCCGAGGAGTTGCTCGGTGTCGAGGCGGAGACTGTCCCTTCACATGAGCCGGCGCCTTCTTCCGCCTCGTCAGGAGACGCGCTCGATCTCGACGAGGTCCAGCGCCAGGCCTTGCTGCGCGCGGTGCGCAGCCATCGCGGCAGTCGTCGCGAGCTTGCGCGCCGGTTGGGCATCAGCGAACGCACGCTGTACCGCCGCCTGAAGGCGCTGCAACCCGATGGCGATGGCCACGGCTGAGGTCTTCGCTGCGGATTCGGGTGGGGGATCGCAGCCCGGCGGGGATGCAAACATCGCCGTAGGGTCCAGTGCCCGGGCTTGCGCGTATCATGAGATCCATCCCGGTTTGGCATCAGCCTTTCGTTACGCACGAGGAGACTCAAGATGACGCAGGACGCCCAACAGATCGAACGTGAGGTGCAGGCCGCAGTGGAGGCCGAGCCCGCGCGGATTGCCGAGCGCGTGCAGGCCATCACGCTTGCCGCGCTGACCCGCGGGGTGGTGGATACACAAGCCCTGCGGGAGGTGACGCAGGCAGTGCTGCGCGGTGCTCAGGCGGCCGCCCCGCGCTTCGAGGCCGAGCATGCCGAAGGGCTGAAGGAGGCGGTGCGCGGGCTGGACCAAGCGCTCGCTTCCGCCGCGCAGGCCACGCAGCTGGCGATGCAGGAAGCGATCGGCCGCGGCAGCGAGTTCTCGCGCGAAGGCCTCAAGCAGTCGCTCGACCAGTTGTCGCGTCTCGAGGGCGACTTCGTCGCCGCGCTCGGCGATGCGGCACGGCAGGCCAGCGGCACGGCCCAGGCGACCTTGAAGGATCTGACCGAGCATGCGCGCAGCAGCGGCACGGCGGTGGGCGCGCGGGTGCAGAGTGCCGTGGTCGACCTGGGCCAGGCGATGGGCGATCTGGCGCGGGCACAGGTTCAGGAAGGCATGCGGGCATTGAGCGCCCAGGCCGAGCTGCTCGCCAGCATGGCGGCCGGCGTGCTGCGCGGCCTTGGCGATCGCCTGCATCCGGACTCGTCCGCTGCGAAGGATCGACGCGACTGATGCTGTGGCAAGCCATCGGCGCGGCGCGTGATCTGGCGCGTGCGCACGAGATCGCGACCGTCCTGATCCGTTATGGCTTCAGCGACCTGGTCCGGCGTATCGGCCTGGGCAATGCGCTGGAGAAGGCGGGCAGGGCGCTGCACTGGCATGGCGTCGACGAGTGGTTGAGCCTTGGCACGCCCGAGCGCGTGCGCCGTGCGCTGGAAGATCTGGGGCCGACTTTCATCAAGCTCGGCCAGGTGCTGGCGACGCGCGTCGATCTGTTCCCGCCCGAATGGATCGCCGAGTTCGGCAAGCTCCAGGACGCTGCGCCGGCCGCGCCCTTCGAGGCAATCCGTGCGCAGCTGACCGAAGACCTCGGCCAGGCGCCCGAGACCGTGTTCGCCGATCTGGAGCTGGCGCCGCTGGCCGCCGCTTCGCTCGCCCAGGTGCATCGTGCCCGCTTGGCGGACGGGCGGCGTGTCGTGCTGAAGGTTCGCCGCCCGGGTATCCGTCCGCTGGTCGAGGCCGACCTGCACCTGCTCGCGCGCCTGGCTGACATCGTCGAGTCCGAGGCGCCCGACCTGCGCCGTTACCACCTGCGCGAAGTGGTGCGTGAGTTCACGCTGTCCTTGCGGCGCGAGCTGGATTTCGCCGCCGAGTGCCGCAACGCCGAGCGCATCGCCAGCCATTTCGCCGACCACCCCGAGATCGTGATCCCGGCGATCCACTGGAGCTGGAGCGGCGAGCGGCTCAACGTCCAGGACTACGTCGAGGGCATTCCGGGCCGCGATCTTGCCGCGGTCGATGCCGCGGGGCTCGACCGCAAGCTGCTCGCGCGCCGCGGCGCCGCCGCAGTGCTGAAGATGATGCTGGAGGACGGCCTTTTCCATGCCGATCCGCACCAGGGCAACGTCTTCTACCTGTCCGAGAATCGCATCGCCTTCATCGATTTCGGCATGATCGGGCGCCTGTCGGAGACCCGGCGCCACGAAGTGGCCGTGATGCTCTATGGCCTGGTCACCGGCGATTCCGAGTCCGTCGCCGACGTCCTGCTCGAGTGGCGCGAAGGCGAAGAGGCCGCCGACCCCGACCGCCTGCGACGCGACATCGACAACTTCGTCGACCAGTACAAGGGCGTGCCGCTCAAGCGACTCGACCTCGCGGCGATGCTGTCCGACCTGATGACGCTGCTGCGCGAACATGGACTCAGTCTGCCGCCCGAACTCTCGCTGCTGGTGAAGGCCTTCATCACGCTCGAAGGCATGGGCCGCCAGCTCGACCCGGATTTCGACATCGCTGCCGAGGCGGAGCCGCTGCTGCGACAGGTACTGGTCGCGCACCGCACCCCGGCCGCCATGGCGCGGCGCGGCTGGCGCAGCCTCGGCAGCGCCTTCGACCTGCTCGCCAGCCTGCCGCAGGATCTCGGCAGCCTGCTGCGCGCCGGGCGGCGCGGCAAATTGCAGATTCAGGTGGACGTGCTGTCGCTCAAGCATGCGGTCGACCAGCTCGACCGCGCGATCAGCCGCATGACCATCGGCATCGTCACTGCGGCGCTCATCATCGGCACCGCAATCGTGATGACGGTGGTGCGCGACCCTACGCTCGGTGGCCTGCGCACGCTGGGGCTGCTCGGCTTCATCGGCGCGGTGGGCGGGGGACTGTGGGTCCTGCTGTCGATCTGGCGCAGTCGGCGGCGATAGGGCAGGCTCGACATGGGATTCCCGCGCGCGTGGCTGGAGCCGCGCATCCTTGCGATGCTGCTGACCTTGGCTTCGGCGGCCTGGCTGTTCGTCGAGATTGCGGACGAGGTGGCCGACGGCGACACCGGCGGCTTCGATCGTGCCCTGATGCTCGCGCTGCACCCGCAGGCCGATGGCGTGGCGTCGACCGGGCCGGCGTGGATGCAGGCGGTCGCGCGTGACATCACCGCGCTGGGCAGCACCACGGTGCTGAGCCTGCTGGTCTGCGTGGCGACGGCCTTCCTGCTGCTTTCCGGACGGCGGCGGACGGCGCTTTTCGTGCTCGTCTCGACCGCCAGCGGGGCGATGGCGACCCTGCTTCTCAAGGATGTCTTCGCACGACCGCGACCGGACCTGCTGCCGCACGGCGACTTCGTCACCACGGCGAGCTTCCCGAGCGGACACGCCATGTTGTCCGCCATCGTCTATCTGACCCTCGGCACCTTGCTGGCGCGTCTGGTCGGCGCACGACACCAGAAGCTCTACATCATGGCGGTCGCAGTGCTGCTCTCGGTCCTCGTCGGGCTGAGCCGCGTCTATCTCGGCGTTCATTGGCCGACGGACGTCTTGGCGGGCTGGGCCGCCGGCGCGGCCTGGGCGCTGGGCTGGTGGATGGTGATCGAACTGGTCAGGGGTGAGCGCAGATGAAAGGAGAGGGCTTCGTCCGGCGCCTGGGCTTCGCGCTGCAGGGGCTCCGGCACACCGTCGTCACCGAGCGCAGTTTTCGCGTCCACCTTGTGGCCGCCGCGGGCGTGCTTGCGGTGCTGCTGATCACCCGTCCGGCGCCGGTTTGGTGGGCGGTGCTGGGCCTCGCGGTGGGCGTCGTGCTGATGGCGGAGTTGTTCAATACCGCGCTCGAGACGCTGGCCGACCATCTGCACCCCGAGCGCCACCCGGTCGTCGGTGCGGCCAAGGACATTGCCGCGGCGGCCGTGCTCGTGGCCAGCGGTGCGGCCGTCGTCGCCGGGCTGGCCTTCGCCGTCGATTGGCTGGTAGGTTGACAGCGTACCGACGCGCTGGACGAAGAGCGCGACATGCGCAAGGCTCAGAGCGGCAAGTTGACGGGCTGGGGCGGCGCTTCTACAATGCGGCCTCTTTCGCGGAAGGGCGGTTAGCTCAGCGGTAGAGCACTGCCTTCACACGGCAGGGGTCACTGGTTCGATCCCAGTACCGCCCACCAGTCTTCCTGGGGTGTCTCACCTTCCCGAAAACCGATCTGCACCGATCGGGCGGTTAGCTCAGCGGTAGAGCACTGCCTTCACACGGCAGGGGTCACTGGTTCGATCCCAGTACCGCCCACCAGACATTGAAAGCCGGCCTTCGAGCCGGCTTTTTTGCGCCTGCACGTCGGCCTTTCCCCGCCTCAGCCAGGCCGTGTCCCGTGCGAGGCCCCGGGCCAGTCGGTGCGGCGATCTGGTTCTCCCGATGATGTACGGCTACATTGCAGGCATGCGCTCGAACCCCCTGTCCCTATGACGCGGAGACGCGTCGGTCGAGCGCACCCTCGCGCACTGCTGTCATCGACCCGATGCAGGCGGTCTGCGAGCAGGACAAGCCACAGGAGGAGACATGACGACATTCACCGTCAATGGCGACACCCATCGCGCCGAGGGTGATCCCGAGATGCCCTTGCTCTGGTATCTGCGCGACCTGGCCGGGCTCACTGGCACGAAGTACGGCTGCGGACTCGGGCTCTGCGGTACCTGCACGGTGCTGGTGGACGGGAAGCCGGCACGAGCCTGCCTGCTGCCGGTCGCAGAACTCGAGGGGCGCGCGATCACCACCATCGAAGGCCTGTCCCCCGATGGCCTCCATCCGGTACAGGCCGCCTGGCGCGAACTGAATGTTGCGCAGTGCGGCTACTGCCAGACCGGGCAGATCATGCAGGCGGCCGCCCTGCTGGCGACGACACCGAATCCGACCGATGCCGAGATCGATGCCGCGATGAGCGGCAACCTCTGTCGCTGCGGCACGTATCCGCGCATCCGCGCCGCGATCCGGCGCGCAGCGGAAGGAGCCAGGTCATGAGTGCCTTCATCGCGAACGAGAGCGCCAACCTCAACCTCGGCCGCCGCGGTTTTCTGCGCGGACTCGCGGCGGGCAGCTTCGTGCTGGCCATCGGCATTCGCCCGGCGCGTGCCGAGGAAATGAAGTATGGGGCCGAAGCCATGAGCGGCGGCCTCAAGGACGATCCGCGCATCTTCCTGAGTATCGAGATCGACGGTACCGTAAGCCTGCTGTGCCATCGCGCCGAGATGGGGCAGGGGGTGCGCACCAGCTGGGCCATGGTCGTGGCGGACGAACTGGAAGCCGACCTCGGCCGGGTCCGGGTGCTGCAGGCGCCGGGCAACGAGGCGCGCTTCGGCAACCAGAACACCGACGGCTCGCGCAGCATGCGTCATCATTTCCAGGCTCTGCGTCGCATCGGTGCCGCGGCACGGCAGATGCTTGAACAGGAGGCCGCCGTGCGCTGGCGGGTGCCGGTTGCGGAGGTGCGCGCGCAGGCGCACGAGGTGGTCCATGTGGCCAGCGGCCGGCGCATCGGCTTCGGTGCGCTCGCCCATGCCGCTGCGCTGCGTCCGGTGCCCGAGGTCGATACGCTCGTGTTCAAGCGGCCGGAAGACTTCCGCTACATCGGCCGCGACGGCATTGCGCTGGTGGACAACCTCGACATCACGACCGGCAGGGCCGTGTATGGCATCGACGCCCGCATCGAGGGCATGGCCTACGCGGTGGTCGCCCGGCCGCCGGTATATGGCGGCAAGGTCAGGCGCTACGATGCGGCCCGCGCGCTACAGGTGCCGGGCGTGCTGAAGGTGGTGCAGATCGAGGAGACGCCGATCCCCTCGGCCTTCCAGCCGCTCGGCGGGATCGCGGTGATCGCCGACAATACCCACGCTGCGATCAAGGGGCGCTCGCTGCTCGAGATCGAATGGGATGACGGCCCCAATGCCGGATACGACTCGAGCACCTATCGCGCGGTGCTGGAAGCGGCATCGCTTCGGCCGGGCAAGGTGGTGCGCAGCAACGGTGATCTCGACGCGGCGCTGGCAGGCGCCGCGCGTCGCGTGGAGGCCACCTACTACATTCCGCACCTAGCCCAGGCGCCAATGGAGCCGCCGACGGCCACTGCCCGTGTGACCCGGGACCGGTGCGAGATCTGGTGCAGCGTGCAGAACCCGGAGGCGATCCGCGCCGACCTCTCCAAGCGCTTCCAGTTGCCGCTCGACAAGGTGATCGTGCATGCGCTGCTGCTCGGTGGCGGCTTCGGGCGCAAGTCCAAGCCCGACTTCGCCAGCGAGGCGGCGATCCTGTCGCGCGCGATGGACGGGCGGCCGGTCAAGCTCACCTTCACCCGCGAGGATGACCTGCAGAACGGCTACCTGCACACGGTGTCGGTCGCCCACATGGAGGCGGGGCTGGATGAGCAGGGCAGGCCGCAGGCCTGGCTGCACCGCACGGTGGCGCCGACCATCCAGTCCATCTTCATGCCCGATGCGCAGGAGTCCGGTGGCTTCGAGCTGGCGATGGGCGCGGTCGACATGCCCTTCGCCATTCCGAACGTGCGTGTCGAGAACCCGCCGGCCGCGGCTCATACCCGTATCGGCTGGTTCCGCTCGGTGTCCAACATCCCGCATGCCTTCGCGATCCAGAGTTTTGCCGCCGAACTGGCTGCAGCGGCCGGTCGCGACCCCAAGGACTACCTGCTGGCGTTGCTCGGCCCGGACCGCGTCATCGACCCGGCGTCGGTGTCGGACCCGTGGCTGTACGGCGAGGACCCGAAGCGCTACGCGTACGACACGGCGCGCCTGCGCGGTGTCATCGAGCGCGTGGCGCAGGAAGCGGGCTGGGGGCGGCGTCTGCCGCCGGGGCACGGGCTGGGCATCGCCGCCCACCGCAGTTTCGTCAGCTACGCGGCCGTCGTGGTCGAGGTGGTGGTCGACGCCGAGGGCCGGCTGACGATTCCGCGCGTGGATATCGCCTTCGATTGCGGCGCCGTCATCAACCCCGACCGCGTGCGCGCCCAGCTCGAAGGTGCGGTGATCCAGGGCGTAAGCCTGGCGACGGTGGGCGAGATCAGCTTCGAGGCCGGGCGTGTGACGCAGAGCAACTTCCACGACTATGCCTTGACGCGGATCGACACGGCGCCGAAGGAGATCCACACCCATCTGGTCACGGCCGTCGGCTTTGACGCACCGCTTGGCGGGGTGGGCGAACCCGGCCTGCCCCCGGTGGCGCCGGCGCTGTGCAACGCCATCTTCGCCGCGACCGGCAAGCGCATCCGCAGCCTGCCCATCCGCAACCAGCTCGCCTGAGCCGAGGAGGTGTCCATGCACAGCACCGACCGGCAGGTTCTTGACGCGGTGTGCCGCTGGGCCGACGCGGGTCAGCGTTTCGCACTGGTGACGGTGGCGCGTACCTGGGGTTCGGCACCGCGCCCACCCGGCGCCTGGATGGCCCTGCGCGAGGATGGCCTGGTGCAGGGCTCGGTGTCCGGCGGCTGTCTGGAGGCTGACCTGATCGAGCGCATGCAGGCGGGCGAATTTACCGCGGGCGCGGCGGGGGTTCCGGTGGTACAGGCTTACGGTGTCACCCAGGACGATGCGCGCCGATTCGGCCTGCCCTGCGGGGGGCGGATGGAGCTGGTGATCGAACCCCGGCCCGACCTCGGTGCGCTGCGCACACTGGCGCAACGCATCGCCCGCGGCGAGCTCGTGCAGCGCAGCGTCACCCTCGGCGAGCCGGGCAACCGGATTGCGGCCGGCACAGCCGGTGACCGCGTGCGCTGGGACGGGCACACGCTGAGCACGCCGCATGGCCCGGCGTGGCGACTGCTGATCGTGGGTGCGGGTCAGATCTCCAGCTACCTGGCGCAGATGGCGCAGGCGCTGGATTACCAGGTCTTCGTCTGCGATCCGCGCGAGGCGTACGCGGCCGGATGGACCGTGCCCGGCAGCACGATCGTCGCCGGCATGCCCGACGACGTCGTGCTGCAGCTGAAGCTCGATCCGCACAGCGCCGTCGTCGCGCTCACCCACGACCCCAAGCTCGACGACATGATGCTGCTCGAAGCCCTCAAGTCGCCGGCCTTCTATGTCGGTGCGCTCGGCTCCACGGTGAACAGCCGGCGCCGGCGCGAGCGTCTGCTGCAGTACTTCGATCTGACGCAGGCCGAAGTCGACCGCCTGCACGGGCCCGTGGGCCTGCCGATCGGCAGCCGCACGCCGCCCGAGATCGCCGTCGCGATCCTCGCCGAGATGACTGCCGTGCGTAACGGCGTCGCCCCCCATGTCGCCACCTGTCTCGCGGCAGCGGCGCCCGCCGGGGCCTGATCATGAGGGGCGAGATCGTCGGCATCCTGCTCGCCGCCGGGGCAGGGCGCCGCTTCGGGGGCGACAAGCTGGCGCACCCGCTTGCGGATGGCAGGCCGATGGCGCTGGTCGCGGCGGCGAACCTGCACGCGGCCTGCGATCGGGTCGTGGTCGTGTTGCGCGCCGCCGACCACCCGCTGGCGCCGTCGTTCACAGCAATGGGGGGCACGGTCGTCGCCTGCGCAAGCGCCGCCGGTGGCATGGGCCACAGCCTGGCCGCCGGGGTGCGTGCCACGCCCGGTGCGGCAGGCTGGATCGTGGCGCTTGCCGACATGCCCTTCATCCAGCCGGCCAGTCATCGGGCGGTTGTCGCCGCGCTGCGTGCCGGCGCAAGCCTTGCTGCGCCGCAGTACCAGAGCCGACGCGGGCACCCGGTGGGGTTCGATCGGCGCTGGCGGGATCCGCTTTCCGTCCTTCAGGGCGACCAAGGCGGCCGGGACATCCTGAGCGCGCATCGAGAACAACTGGTGCTGTGTCCCGTCGATGATCCGGGGGTGCTGCTGGACATCGACCGGCCACAGGATCTGGCCGGGTGCGTGCGTCCCGTCGCCTGCGGAGGGCCGGCCTGAGCGGTTCAGGGGCCTGTGGCCCGCGATCCGCGTGAGTGGCTGACTGCAGCAAGCAGACCCTGCTGGGCCAGGAGCGTCATCAGGGTCACGGCACCCACGCCGAGTGCACAACCGATCAGCGTGAGGTCCGGCAACGCGAAGCCGAACGGACGCCGAACGGGCGCAACGAGCAGCACCGCGGAGAGCAGCGTCAGGATGGTCAGGATTATGCCCCACAAGGCTCGGTTGCCGCGTTGGAACACGGCCCGGATGCTGCCGCGGAGTGATCGGTTCGCCAGGATCAATGCGATGTTCGACGCGATCAAGGCGATGAATGCTGATGCGCGCGCCATATCGTCCGACAGGCCGCCATGCAGGAGCCAGCCGTAGAAGCCGCCGACCAGCAGCAGGATGACACAGCCCTGGAGCAGGCTCTGGGCAATCATCGACGGCGAGAACAGGGGCGCGGACGGATCGCGCGGCATGCGTTCCATCAGGTCGGGTTCCTCGTCCTCCGCTTCGAACACGATGGAACAGACGGGGTCGATGACGATCTCGAGGAAGGCGATGTGCATCGGCGTGAACATCAGCGGCCAGCCGACCAGCATCGGGATGAGCGTCAGGCCGGCGATGGGTACATGGACCGCGAAGACGAAGCGCGAGGCCTTCACGAGGTTGTCGTAGATCCGCCGCCCCAGCCGAACCGCCTGGACGAGTGTGCCGAAGTCGTCGTCGAGCAGCACCAGCGAGGAGGCCTCGCGTGCAACGTCGGTACCGCGGCCGCCCATGGCGATACCGATGTGGGCCGCCTTCAGTGAGGGCGCGTCATTGACGCCATCCCCCGTCATCGCGACCACCGCACCATTGGCCTTCAGCGCCTGGACGATGCGCAGCTTTTGCTGGGGGGCGACGCGGGCAAAGACGGTCGTGGTGGTCACCGCATGCTGCAGGGCCGCGTCATCCAGCCTGGCGACCTCCTCGCCCAGCAGCAAGCCCGCATCGCCATCGATGCCCGCCTGGCGCGCGATGGCGCAGGCCGTGCCCGGATGGTCGCCGGTGATCATCAGCACGCGAATGCCTGCGCGTCGGCACTCCTGCACGGCGCGCGGAACCGTGTCGCGCAGCGGGTCGGCCAGCGCGACGAGCCCCAGCAGGCGGAAGTCGAAGCCCTGCTGGGTGGCCGGCCACTCCGTTCCGCGAAACGAGGCCGATGCCACGGCCAGTACGCGCATGCCGCGCTCGGCCAGGGTGCCCGCCTCATCGAGCACCTGGGCACGCAGCGCTTCCGGCAAGCTGCACAGGCGAACGATGCTCTCCGGCGCTCCCTTTGCCGCCACGGTCTGGTCCGGTTGACCCGCCATGCGCCACACGTGGGCCATGACGGGCAGTTCGGGGCTCAGGCCATATTCGTGCACGAGGACCGGCCTTTCTGCGAGCGGTGCGAGAGCAGACCGCGCGAGCATGTGGAACGCCCGCTCCATCGGGTCGAAGGGCGTCTCCTCGCACGCCAGCACGCCATGGCGCAGCAGAGGCTGAAACCGCTCGTCCAGGTCGCCTTCACCGGCCTGCCAGCGCACCGGCCGTTCGGGCGTGAAGCGCACCAGCGTCTCGACGCGCATCTGGTTTTGCGTGAGTGTGCCGGTCTTGTCGGTGCACAGAACCGTTGCGGCCCCCAGGGCTTCGATCGTGGCCGCCCGGCGCGTGAGCACGCGGTGTTGCGACAGTCGCCACGCACCCATGGCCATGAAGACCGTGAGGATCAGCAGGAACTCCTGCGGGAGCATCGACATCGCCATCGTGATGCCGGCCAGCGTTGCGCCCAGCCAGTCGCCCTGGGTGATGAAGAAGAGGAGCCCCACGGCTACGCTGACCACCAGGCCGAGCACGGAGAACCAGCGCACGAGCTGTCGCGTCTGCCGATGCAGAGGCGTCGATTCAGCCTCGATGCTTCCGAGCACGGTCCCGATACGCCCGATCTCGCTGCGCGCGCCGGTCGCGGTGACTTCCGCCAGAGCCCGCCCTGCGACCATCATCGTGCCTGCGAAGAGGTGGTTCGATGTTATCGGGGAGGTCCCGTCTGTGGCAGCCGATGCGGTCTTGGCGACGGGCAGGGATTCGCCACTGAGCAGCGACTCGTCCACCGCCAGGTCATTGGCCGACAGCAGCCGCGCGTCGGCGGGAACGCGATCGCCCTCCGCCAGCTCGATGAGATCCCCGCGCACGAGCTCGCGACCGGCGATGCGGTCGGGTACGCCGTCCCGCCAGACCAGCGCGCGCGGGCTGGTCATGTCGCGCAAGGCTTCGAGCACGCGCTCCGTCCGGCGCTCCTGTACCAGGGTGATGGCCACGATGACGCCGAGAAAGGCCAGCAAGACGCTGGCCTCCGCGCGGTCTCCGAGGATGAAGTAGATCGCAACGGCCGTCGCCAGCAACTGGAACATGGGCTCGCGTGCGACCTCCAGCAGAATGTGCCAGCCCGTGCGGCGTGGTGGTCGGGGCAATTCGTTCGGCCCATCGAGCGCGAGCTGGCGCGCGGCCTGTTCGGCGCTGAGTCCGGAGGGGGAGGCACGACCGGCACTGTTCATTCACTGAGGCCCTTCAGGTGCTCCCGGCTCGCGGCTTGCCAAGCTTCGCGGTCGTCCGGCGCCGGACGATGGCCGGACGGCGACCTCGATCGATCTGTTTTCGCGCTGTCCGACGGTCCATCGCGCTTCAGCTTGCCTTCATGTTGAGGGGATTAGATTGCGTCCGTGTTCCGGCCCGGAACGCATTCGATGAACAGACAGGAGAGCAATCATGAACCGCATTTTGGCACTTGCCGCCGCAGCGCTGGTTTCCACTTCGGCCCTCGCCGGCCCCACCTGCACCGCTCCAAAGGAAACGTGGATGAAGGAGGCCGACTTCAAGGCCAGGATCGAAGCCCAAGGCTACAAGATCAAGACTTTCAAGGTCACCAAAGACAATTGCTACGAGATCTACGGGTTCGACAAGGACGGAAAGAAAGTGGAAATCTACTTCGATCCCGCGACCGGCGCCGAACGCGAGCGCAAGTGATCTCTCTGCGGATGGCGGTCGTGCGCGGCTGCCATCCGCCTTCTGAGGAGCTTCCGCCATGGACTCGGCCAAATCCGCTCTTTCCGTAAGGGTCTGGGACCCGTTCGTACGCGTTTTCCACTGGAGCCTGGTGGGCTGCGTCGTACTCAACCATTTCGTCATCGACGATGGCGAGACTGCACACCAGCTGATCGGATACATCGCCTCCGGGCTCGTCGTTGCCCGTGTCGTCTGGGGTTTCGTCGGCAGCAAGTACGCGCGCTTCGACAACTTCTTTCCGACGCCGACAAGGCTGCGCACCCACCTTGCGGCATTGCGGGGCGGGCAGCACACCTTCCATCCTGGCCACAACCCGCTCGGCGCACTGATGATGCTCACGCTGATGGGGCTGGTGCTGGGGCTCGGCCTGAGCGGTTTCCTGCAGACGACCGACGCCTTCTGGGGTGACGAGCGGATGCAGGAGATCCATGAGGCGCTCGGGTCGATCCTGATCGCCCTCGCCGGGCTTCATGCCCTGGTGGCCATCGTCATGAGCCGGCTGGAGCGCGTGAATCTGGTCGGAGCGATGATCACCGGCGTCAAGCGCCGGCCGGCTGATCCGTCGCGGCTGCCTTGAGCCTGCCTTGGGCATCGGGCCGCGGCCGGGGCCATTCAATCCCTGCGCCGATCGCCGAGATAGAGGTCGGCGCGCAGGGCGACCGCAAGGCTGACGCTTACGCCCCAGGCCAGCCACAGGGTCCACAGCGTGTGCGACAGGAAGTGCGCGCCCTGCAGCATGCGCGCCGTGCCGAGGACCGACCCGGCGATCAGCCCGAGCAGCAGGGCAAGGCGCGCGGCACGACGTCCCGCCGGTCTCAGCGCGACGGCCCAGACGATCCACAGGAAGCCGGTGGACGCGTGCCCGGCGGGGAAGCACTGTCCGGCCTTGAGGCCCGCGGGGGCGGTCTCGAACAACCCGAGATGCGGCGCATAGCCGCCGAATTCGCTCAGATCCCAGGGGCAGTAGCGTGCCGTCAGCAGCTTGGCGGTCGAGGTTGCGAGCGGAATCGCCACCATGCCGATCGTCGCGAGCAAGGCGTTGCGCGGCGGCAGCCACGTCAGCCGACCTTTCCAGCCCTGCCAGCACAGGTACAGGCTGGCCGCCACCAGCACGTAGGTGACCTGCTTGGCCGCCTTGTGCATCACCGCTTCGATGAACCAGTTGCGCCGCAAGGGAAAGAGGCCGAGTTCCTGATCGAACAGCGCGCGTGCGAGCTGGCGGTCGAGATCGCTGCCTTCGAAGACCCAGTACAGCAGCCATGCACTCAGGATGAGCAGCGCGCCTTGCGCGAGCAGCCACCGGCGCGACGAATCCAGCGCGGGTGTGGGCAGAGAGGTGGTGAGTTCACGGGGCGACATGGGTTCAGCTCCGGCAGGCGGCGCTGAGGTCCAGCGCGTCGTCGCGTATCGCGGTGTGCACGTCGAGCAGGCCGAGCACGGTGTGGAAGAGGTTGTCGTGCGCCGCTGGCTTGTCAGCCTGAGCGCGCAGGCAGGCGGAATCGAGCCGGTTGCGGGCGGCAAAGCCGGACGACAGCCACATCACCATCGGCACCCGCGTCTGCTCGGCAGGCGCGATCGAGTACGGCAGGCCATGCAGGTAGAGGCCGTTCTCGCCGAGCGATTCGCCGTGGTCCGAGACGTAGAGCAGGGCAGTGTCGTAGTCCGGCTCCAGTTCCTTCAGCAGGTCGATGTTGCTGGCGAGGACATGGTCGGTGTACAGCAGCGCGTTGTCGTAGCTGTTGGCGATCTGCTCGCGGCTGCACTTCGACAGGTCCTCGTCGTCGCAGGTGGGGGTGAAGCGGCGGAAACGGTCGGGGTAGCGGCGGAAGTAGGCCGGACCGTGGTTGCCGAGCTGATGCAGCACGAGCACGAGATTGCCCTTGGCGTCACGCAGCAGCGCACGGCTGCTCTCGAGCAGGGCTTCGTCCAGGCAGCGCTCGCCCTCGCACAGTCCGGGCAGGCTGGACGGATCGGGGCGCATGCTCTCCACCCCGGCACACACGCCCTTGCAGCCCGACTGGTTGTCGTTCCACACCACGCGCAGGCCGGCGTGCTTCAGGGTGTCGAGCAGCGATTCGCTACCGCGGATGGCATCCTCGTCGTAGTTGCGCCGCCCCTGCAGCGAGAACATGCAGGGCACCGAGACTTCGGTGTTGGTGCCGCAGCTGCTTACCTCGGGGAAGTTGATGACTTCGCGCCGGGCAAGCTCGGGCGTGGTGTCGTGGGCGGGCGACTGCCCGGCCCCGCGGTTCAGCCCCCAGTTGGCGGCGCGCGCGGTCTCTCCGACCACGAGCACGAACAGCGCCGGCTTCTTCGCGGCGGTCCAGCTCGCCCCCAGGTGGGCATCGGTCCCCACCGGCTGGCGCGGCAGGTTGGCCGCCTGCGCGTCGCGGGTCAGCACCCGCACCAGCGACCAGAGCGGCGCAGCCGGTGTGATCAGATAGCGCAGTTCCTTGTGGCTGCGCATCTGGCCCGAGAAGTCCTTGAACACGCTGCCGAGCGCGCCCGCGGCAACGATCAGTGCGAGCACGATGAAGGCACTGCGGATCGCCAGCGCGCGCCCTGGCGGGCGCTGGCGCAGGCGGGCGCGCTGCACGACGAACAGCGGGGGCAGGGCCAGCGCCGCGACCTGCAGGAAGAAGCCGCTTGTCAGCAACTCGCGCGCCTCGGCGACGTCGGTGCGCATCACGTTGCGCAGCATGCTCGGGTCGAAATACACGCCGAAGTGCCCGGCGTAGTAGCTCGACACCGCGGCCACGAGGGTCATCACGCCCAGCAGGGGTTTGGTGGTCCAGCGGTTGAGCAGGGGGGCGAGCAGCAGGACGTTCAGCGCCGTGAGCGCAACGCCGACTGCGAGCGCGTACGCGAGGCTGCCGCCCTCGCTGCCGCGGCTGGCGAGCAAGGCGCGCCAGAATGGTGCGTTGCAGGCGAGCGTGAAATAGACGGCGATGCCCAGCAGCAGGCGCTCGATCGACATCTCGGGGCGCCAGCGTCGCGCAGCGGCCCACATGGATGAGGGTGCGGACGCGCTCCGGGCACGGGCCTCGATGGCAATCGGGGTGCCGGTTGCGGGGCTGAGGGGCGATGCAAGGGACAGACGCTGTTCGGACATGGTCGCGCGGAGCCGGGGAGGATCCGCGCAATCTACGGAGCCGCGCGTGAGGAAAGCGTGATGCGGGTGTGAGGAAAGTGTGAGGACGTGCGCTCAATGCCCGTTCGGCGCACGCTGAACCGGTCCGGACGCGGCACCGAAGTCGATTGCCAGACAGGCCCCGCCGTCCGGGCGGTTGGAAGCGTGCGCCGTCCACCCGCAGGCGCTGCAGATGTGCTTTACCAGCGCCAGGCCAAGCCCGTGCCCCGGCCGAGTCCCGCCGCGCCGGAAGCGCTCGAAGCAGCGCATCGGGTCTTCGGCGCCGAAGCCGGGGCCGCGATCCCGCACCTCGAGGCAGCGCCCGGCCAGTACCACCTCGATCTCGCGGCCGTCAGCATGGCGCAGGGCGTTCTCCAGCAGGTTGTGCAGTACCAGCGCCAACAGGCTGGGGTCGGCCGTGATTTCGGCCCGGGGGTCGATGTGCAGCGTAAGGCCCCCGTGCGTCGCGTCCGTCGGGTGCAGTCGTGCCCAACTGTCGCGCACTGCAGCGCACAGATTGATCGGCTCGACCGCCTGCGGCCGGGCCTCGCGGGCGAGCAGCAGCAGGCTGTTGGCGAGCGTGGCGGTACGGTCGGTGGTGGCGACGATGCGTTCGGCGCGGCGTCGGGCCTTGTCGGACAGCGCGGCGTCGGTCAGCAGCATCTCGGCGTCGCTGCGGATGCCGGCCAGCGGGGTGCGCAGTTCGTGCGACAGGTTGGCGTTGAAGTCGCGCTCACGGGCGAGCAGGGCAGCCTGCCGTGCCTCGGCGTGGTCCAGCGCCCGCGCCACCACCAGGAGTTCGGCGTCGAGGCCGTCCTGGGCGAAAGGCGTGCCGTCGTGCTCGCCCTCGACGCGTTCGGCCAGCGTCTCCAGCCCGCGCGTGAGCCGGGTCGCAATCGCGTAGACGAGGAGGAAGGACAGGGCGCTCAGCATCAGGCCGCCGATGACGATCGCGGTGACCACGGCCGACTCGCGCTCGCGATGTTCCGATTCGTCATAGGTGAGCACATAGCGCTGGCCGTCGACCTCGCGCACCGCGACGTGCAGTTCACGCCCGGATGACCAGTCCTCGTGATTGCCGACCGGCAACGCGGCCAGGTCTGCGCTCAAGCCCGGCGGTGGCGCCGTTCCCGGGGTGTAGCGGTAGAGCGCCATCGTTGGCGTCTGCGGCCCGACCAGGGTGCCGAGCCGGCGACTGTGCTCGATGCTGTAGTGCAGCTGCTCGTCGAGCGTGCCGTCGATGAACTCCTCTTCCATCTCCTCGTTGAGCATCACCAGGGCAAGCGACTGCGCGACGATGAGGACGAGCAGCATTGCCGTGACCGATATCGCGATGCGCACGCGCAGGCCGCCCGGCAGCCAGCGCTGCCAGCCCGTGCGCGTGCCCGCTTCAGCGGTTGACGAGTTTGTAGCCGAGGCCATGGACATTCACCACCTGGGTGGGCGCGTCGTCGCCGAGGGCGCGACGCAGGGTGTGCAGTACGCTGCGCAGGTTGTCGCTGCTGTCCTGCTCATGACCCCATACGGCGATCTCGAGCTCGCGCCGCGAGAATACGCGCTCGGGCTGCGACAGCAGTTCGGCCGCCAGGCGCAGGGCTTTGGGCGGCAGCGTCAGCGGGCGGCCCTGAAGGTGCAATGCCTGCGTTGCGGTGTTGAAGGCGAGCGCGCCGTGCTGCAGCAGCGGACCGGCCGGCCGCCCGGCATTGCGCCGCGCCAGGGCGAGCAGGCGCACTTCGAGTTCCTGCAGGGCGAAGGGCTTCACCAGATAATCGTCGCCACCCGCCTCGAAGCCCAGCAGCTTGTCCTCCAGCGCGTCGCGCGCGGTCAGCACGAGGATCGGCGTTGCACGGCCCTCGGCACGCAGCCGGCGCGCGAGCGTGAGACCGTCGCCGTCGGGCAGGTTGCGGTCGAGGACCAGGGCATCGAACAGGGGGCCTGCGAGCAGGGTCGAGGCCGCCGCGATCGAGCCGGCGTAGTCGCACTGATGGCCGCGTGCCTCGAGATAGTCGTAGATGTTCTCGGCGATGGTGCGGTCGTCTTCGATGATCAGCAGGTGCATCGGGGCGAGGGGGCAGGGTTGGGGGGGCGGGGCCGCGGCGCTCAGGCCCAATCGGTCGCCGCAGCGGCAGGGCCTGGGGCGGCGTGAAGGATGTCATCGGCTCATAGGGCGGTTGGTCTGGACGTGGGGCACGCCAGTGATTTCAGTACCCCATTGTAGTGACGAAGATCGCCTTCGACCCGCATGATCGCGAGTTGGCGCGCATCGCCATGCGAGGCGCTACGGGTCAGGACCAGGGCGTCGAGCTCGTGGCGAACGGTGGTGCAGGCGTCCCGCGACAGGAGGGCGGGGTCGTCCTCGGCGGCGTATGCCTGAGCGGCAATGCCGGCGGCGCCCGCGAGCAGCAGGGCGGAGAGCAGGGTCGTGGTCTTCATCGAAAGGACTCCGTGGTCATGACCGGCGGGAGCATGACGCCACGACCCTGAACCGAAGCTGAACTGCCGGTTCTGTGTTGGCGGCGTGACACCGGGATCGGGCGCTTGTTTGCCTTTTCACAAGGCGAGATGGACGAGCATCGTGAATACTTCCACCGGATCGCCTGTTGGTTGGGCGACCCGCAGCGGCGAATCCGCTGCTCGCTTTAACCGAATGGAGTGGACATGAAGCACATCCAGTTTGCGTACGCGGGACTCCTGCTGTTGCTGAGCCTGCTGTGGTGGCTGGCCGACCCGCTGCTGCCGAACGGCTACGAATACTTCGCCCTGCGCACCGTGGCGATCAACTACACCGGGGTGATCGGCATGGGCGTGATGAGCGTGGGCATGATCCTGGCGCTGCGCCCGGTGCGGATCGAGCCCCTGCTCGACGGGCTGGACAAGACCTACCGCCTGCACAAGTGGCTGGGCATCACCGGTCTCGTCTTCTCCGTCGTGCACTGGCTGTGGGCGCAGGGCACCAAATGGGCGGTAGGCTGGGGCTGGCTGGTCAAGCCGGAACGCGGGCCGAGACCCGAACTGACCGACCCGGTGGAGATCTTCTTGCGCGCACAGCGCGGCCTGGCGGAATCGGTCGGCGAGTGGGCCTTCTATGCAGCCGTGGCGCTGATCGTGATCGCGCTCGTCAAGCGTTTCCCCTACCGGCTCTTCTTCAAGACCCACCGCCTGCTGGCGCTGGCCTATCTTGCGCTCGTGTTCCACTCGGTGGTGTTGACGCCCTTTGGCTACTGGACCCAGCCGATGGGCGTCGTGCTCGCCCTTCTGATGGCCGGGGGCAGCGTTGCCGCCGTGGTGTCGCTGACGGGGCGCGTCGGTCATCGGCGCAAGGCGGTCGGCGAGATCGAGGAACTGGTGAACTTTGCCGACAACCGGGTGCTCAAGGTGGCGATCCGGTTCAAGGACCGCTGGCCTGGGCACGAGGCGGGGCAGTTCGCCTTCGTGACCTTCTCGACGGACGAAGGGGCGCACCCCTTCACCATCTCGTCGGGCTGGCAGGGGGATGGCCGGCTGTTCTTCCTGATCAAGGGCATCGGCGACTACACCGCCCGCTTGCCCGAACTGCTGCGGGTCGGCGACCTCGTGACGGTTGAGGGGCCTTATGGCCGCTTCGATTTCGCGAACGCCGGTGCCAGCGACAAGCGCAGGCAGATCTGGGTGGGCGGCGGCATCGGCATCACGCCCTTCATCGCCCGCATGAAGGCGCTGGCCGTGATGCCCGATGGGCGCGAGGTCGATCTCTTCTACAGCACCGCCGAACCCGACGACGAGTTCATCCAGCGGCTGCAGCGCGATGCGCAGGCGGCGGGCGTGAAACTGCATGTCCTGGTCAGCGCGCGCGACGGCCGCCTCGATGTCGCACGCATCTGCGAAACGGTGCCGGGATGGGCCGAGGCGGACGTCTGGTTCTGCGGGCCTGGCGGTTTCGGCCAGGCCCTGCGCGAAGGGTTCTTCGCCAGGGGGCTGGCGGCGAAGGACTTCCATCAGGAACTGTTCGACATGCGCTGAGTACCGCGCCGGGGCGCGGGTCCGCGCTCCCGTCCGCCGCCGTGCGGCACTGATCTCTCCCGTTCAGGTTCGATTCATTCGCGCACTTGCACACTGGGCACCGATTCAGGACGAAGGGCATCCGAGATGCCCGTCCGGTCAAGCCATCTGCCCAGATCGAGGAACGAACCATGAACTGCAAACTGCGCGCGATTGCGCTCCTGTGCTGCCTCGGCGCGAGCGCCGGCGTACTCGCGGCCCAGCCCGCCGACCTCATCGACCGCTACACCGCTGAAGCGCGCGCGGCCGACCCGGCCTTCGCGGGCTTCTCCGCCGCGCGCGGCGAAACCCTGCACCGCACCCGCTACGGCCTCGGCAAGCCCGATACGCCCGCCTGCACTTCGTGCCATGGCGACGATGTCCGCGCGCCCGGCAAGACCCGAACCGGCAAGGCCATCGAGCCGATGGCGCTATCCGTGGTGGCCACGCGCTACAGCGACCCGGCCAAGGTCGAGAAATGGTTCAAGCGCAACTGCACCGAGGTGCTCGGCCGCGAATGCACGCCGCGCGAGAAGGGCGACTGGCTCGCCTGGATGACGAGCCAATAAGCAACGCTGCCGGAGACAGAACATGAAAGCCACCACCCTTCGCCCCCTTGCCCTCGGTGTCGCGGCCCTGGCCGTGACCGTGCTGCTGTTCGGCCGCGCCCAGGCCGGCGACGACGACTACTACGCGCCGGTCACCGATGCACGCACGTTGCAGGAATGCGCGAGCTGCCACATCGCGTTTCCGCCCTCGATGCTGCCGGCGGCGTCGTGGAAACGCATGATGGGCGGGCTCGACCAGCACTTCGGCGACGACGCCAGCCTCGACGCCGAGACCACCGCCGCGATCACGCGCTATTTGGTAGATCATGCCGGGGATGCGCCCGGACAGGCGAGCAAGCTGCTGCGGGGCCTGCGTGCAGCGGATGCACCGCTTCGCATCACCGAACTGCCGAAGTGGGTGCGCGAGCACGACGAAGTGCCGCGATCCGACTGGACGCGCAAGGACGTCGGCAGCAAGGCCAACTGCGCCGCCTGCCACATCGACGCCGAGAAGGGCTACTTCGAGGATGATTGAGGGGGCGTCCATGAAGCGATTCCTGTCCGCCTTCATCGCCCTGGTCACGCTGGCCTGGGCGTGGCAGCTGTGCTCGAACGCGGGCAGCGCTGTCGGCGTGCCCGCCAACGCATGGGTGGCGCGTGAGCACGCGCTCACTCTGACCGGCCTGTGGTCCTTCGCGCTGATGTCCCTGACGATGGTGCTCGCCACGCGGCCCGTCTGGCTTGAGCGACCCTTCGGCGGCATGGACCGGATCTACCGCGTCCACAAATGGGCGGGCATCCTCGCCATCGCGTTCGCCGCGCTGCACTGGCTGGTCGAGATGTCGGACGGCCTCATCAAGGCGGTGTGGGGGCGGGAAGGGCGGCTGCCCAAGGACCACGGCAGCAGCGTGCTGGAAGCCATGCGCGACGTCGCCGAGGAGCTCGGCGAGTTCGCGATCTACGCGCTGCTGGGGATGCTGGTGCTGACGCTTTGGAAGCGCGTCCCCTTCAGGATGTGGCGCTACCTGCACAAGGTGATGCCGGTGCTGTACCTGGCGCTCGCCTTCCATACCGCCTTCCTGGCGCCGCTCGACTACTGGACGCAGCCGGTGGGACTGATGCTGGCAGCGCTGATCGTCGCCGGTTCCGTTGCCAGCGTGCGGGCCCTCATGGGCTGGATCGGTCAGGGCCGTCGCGTCGGTGGGGTGGTCGAGTCCGTTGCCGAACCGGGACAGGGCGTCACCGCGGTGAGCTGCCGACTGGATGGTGGCTGGCGCGGACACCGTCCAGGCCAGTTCGCCTTTGCCAGCTTCGAACGTTCCGAAGGCGCGCATCCGTTCACGATCGCCAGCGCCGACCGGGGCGACCGCCGCGTCACCTTCCAGATCAAGGCGCTGGGCGACTACACCCGGGGCCTCGCGCAACGCCTTCAGCCCGGTCAGGCGATGCAGCTCGAAGGGCCATACGGCTGCTTCAATCTGCCCACCGGACACGAAGAACGGGATCAGGTGTGGATTGCCGGCGGCATTGGCGTGACCCCCTTCATTGCCTGGCTGGAGGCGTTGCAGGCCGCGCCGGAGCAGGCGCCCGAGGCAGATTTCTACTATTGCGTGCGCGACCGCGAATCCGATCCGTTCGTCGCCCGCCTGGATACCCTGTGCGCGCAGCTTCCGTCGCTTCGCCTGCAGGTCATCAGCAGCGCGCACGAGCAGACACTGAGCGCGGCGATGCTGGATGATCGGGCGCGGAAGGAGGCCGTCACCGAGGTCTGGTTCTGCGGCCCCCGGGGTCTGGCCGACAGCCTGCGCAAGGGGCTGCATGAAATGGGTGTCAGCCGTTTCCGCTTTCATCAGGAGGCGTTCGAGATGCGTTGAACGTCCTGCCACCCGGTCCCTGCCGCCTGCCCCCTTGACTTTGCCGTGACGCAACCTACACTCGCGCTCCATCAAGGGGAGTAGCTTTTCACGCTGCAGCATCGTCATCACGGCAGACCGTCGCAAGACGTCTTCCCGGTGCTGCAGGCAACGATTCCGTTGCAAGCGAGACCTTGCCCGAGGGCAAGGTCCGTGCGCGCAAAGCATGCAAGGGTCTGTGTCCTTCGGGAACAGGCCCTTTTTCTTTTTGTGCGGAGCGCGCTTTGGAATCGATCGGAACGTGGTGGATGTGGGCGGCCTTTGCCGCCATCGTGGTGACGATGTTGCTGGTGGACCTCTTCGCCTTCGGTGGCGGCAAGCAGCATCGGGTGTCGCTGAAGGAAGCGGCGGGGTGGTCGCTCGCCTGGGTGACGGTGGCGATGCTGTTCGCCGTGGGGCTGTGGTGGTACCTGGACGGCAGCGTCGGGCGCGAGTTCGCGAACGAGAAGACGCTGGCCTTCGTCACCGGTTATCTGGTGGAGAAGTCGCTTGCGGTCGACAACGTCTTCGTCTGGATGATGATCTTCAGCTTCTTCGCGGTGCCGCTCGAACTGCAGCGCCGCGTGCTGCTGTACGGCATCATCGGTGCCATCGTGCTGCGCACGATCATGATCTTCGCCGGCAGCTGGCTGATCAGCGAGTTCCACTGGATCCTGTACATCTTCGGCGCCTTCCTGGTCATCACCGGCATCAAGATGGCGTGGTTCTCCGAGCACGACCCGGACCTCGAGAAGAACCCCTTCATCCGCTGGATCCGCAACCACTATCCGATTACCGAAAAGCTCGAAGGCGAGCGCTTCTTCGTGATGCGCGACGGCGTGCGCATGATGACGCCGCTCTTCCTGGCCCTGGTGCTGGTCGAGATCTCGGATGTGATCTTCGCGGTCGACAGCATTCCGGCGATCTTCGCCATCACCACCGACCCCTTCATCGTGCTGACCTCGAACCTGTTCGCGATCCTCGGCCTGCGCGCGATGTACTTCCTGCTGGCCGACCTCGGCGACCGCTTCGAACTGCTGAAGTACGGCCTGGCCGCGATCCTGGTCTTCATCGGCGCCAAGATGCTGATCGTCGAGTGGTTCAAGATCCCGGTGCTGGTGTCGCTGTCGGTGGTCGCCACCATCCTGGCGTGCTCGGTGTTCGCCAGCCTCTGGTACACGGCGCGCAAGGCGAAACCGAACGCCTGACCGGATGCCGCGCGCCGCGCCACGCCGGGGTGGCGCGGGGCCCTCAATGCAACGATCCCTTCGATACCTGACATGGTCGATACGCTACAACGCCTCGTCGAATCCGCGCGCTTCCAGCGCTTCATCATCGCCGTCATCGTCATCAACGCCATCACGCTGGGGCTCGAGACCTCGCCGTCGGTCATGGCCGAGGCGGGCGGCTTTCTGCTGGCGCTCGATCGGGCGGCGCTGTTCATCTTCGTCGTGGAGATCGCCATGAAGCTGATCGTCTACCGGCAGCGCTTCTTCCGCAGCGGCTGGAACGTGTTCGACTTCACCATCGTCGCGATCACGCTTGCCCCCACGGGAGAAGGCCTGCAGGTGTTGCGCTCGCTGCGCATCCTGCGTGCGCTGCGGCTCGTCTCGGTGGTGCCCTCGATGCGCAAGGTGGTGAGCGCCCTGCTCAAGGCCATCCCGGGCATGGGCTCGGTGGTCACGCTGTTGCTGCTGGTGTTCTACGTGGCCTCGGTGATGACCACGAAGCTCTTCGGCGCCGATTTTCCGGAGTGGTTCGGCACCATCGGGGCATCGTTCTACACCCTGTTCCAGGTCATGACGCTGGAGTCGTGGTCAATGGGCATCGCCCGCCCGGTCATGGAGGCGCATCCCTATGCCTGGGTGTTCTTCGTCCTGTTCATCCTGCTGACCTCCTTCGCGGTGCTCAACCTCTTCATCGCCATCGTGGTGGACGCGATGAGCGCGGTCGAGCAGGAAGAGCAGGCGAAAACGCGCGATCTGGTCGAGGTCGATCACAACGAGGTGCTCGTCGAGATCAGGGCGCTGCGAGCGGAACTGGCCGTGCTGCGAAAGGAGCAGGCAGCCGCGCGGCACGGCGCGCGATCTTGACGCGCTTGCCGATGCGCGCTGCCGCCCGATGGGTCAGTCAAATCGGAACGCCGACAGCGTGGTACCCATCACCCGGTCGCTGAAAACGCATTGACCGGCGCCCTCGCTGGCCGCGCCGGCCACCACCATCAGCGGCAGCAGGTGCTCTTCGGCGCGCGGCGGATGGCACAGCCGGGCCGATGGCGCCTGTTCCCAGGTCGCCAGGGCCTGCTCGCGCTGCGGCGCCGGGGACTCGACCGTCTGCACCAGCCAGCGGTCGAACGCGTCGGAGATCGGCCCGAAACGCGGGTCTCCATAGGCGCGCATGTTGTGAAAGCTCATGCCGCTGCCGACGATCAGTACGCCTTCGTCGCGCAGCGCGGCCAGCGCGCGGCCGGCATCGAGGTGCACCTGCGGGTCCAGGTCATGGCGCAGCGAGAGTTGCACCACCGGGATGTCGGCGTCGGGAAACATCAGCGTCAGCGGAATGAACATGCCGTGATCGAAGCCACGCGAGGGGTCCTGTCGGGCCGGCAGTTGCGCCTGGCCGAGCAAGCCGGCGATGCGCGCCGCCAGTTGCGGCTCGCCGGGGGCCGGATAGCGCAGTTCGTACGTATGCGGGGGAAAGCCGTAGTAGTCGTAGAACAGATCCGGTTGCGGTCCGCTGGTGACGCTGAAGGCCGGCTCCAGCCAGTGGGCCGAGACCACCACGATGGCCGAGGGGCGCGCGGGCAGGGTGCTCGCCACGTTCTTCAGGAAATCCCCCATCGCGTTCCACGCGTCGGGCGGATTCCAGTCCATGAAGAAGCAGGGCCCGGCGCCGTGGGGCACGAACAGGGTGGGCATGCGAGTGGTGCTGTTGGCGGTCATGGTCACGCTCCGCGGAGTGAAATTGCGCGGAAAGAGTATCGCCTGGATCGTTACGAACGATATTCCGCTGAATACGGCCTTCACTCCCCACTCATCGGGAGATTCAGCCTGGCAATGCGATGACCACGGACGACTCATCGAGCTGCGCGACACAGGCTTGACCGACACTGAGCCTTCCCGTATCGACCGCGAATCCGACCATCGACAGGTCGCAGTCGAGCGTCAGGCTCACCTCGGCCGCCCCGGCATCCTCGGAGATGCGAACGACCTGACCGCGCAGCATGTTGGCCGCGTGGGCGGCGGTGCCCGCATCACTGACCTTGACTGCCGTCGCCTTGCACAAGGCGAGGACCGCCTTGCCTTTCTCGAGGTCCAGCAGTTGCGCGCTCTCCTGGGTGATGCGTGACGCAAGCCGCGTTCCATCCGATAGCGCGAGTTCGACCCTGACCGCCGGGCCCGAGTGGCTCACATCGGCCACAACGCACGGCAACTGGTTACGCATGCTGGTTCGCAGCCCGAGCCCGGCCAGGCCAGGGGACAGCGGGTTGGCTCCGCCCTCCTTGTCGAGCTGGCTGAGGACTGCCAGACGGGCCGCCGCGAGCAGATCGAAGGCCCGTAGCAGCCGGTGTCCCGCCGCCGTCAGTTGCGCGCCGCCGCCGCCGCTGCCGCCGACCGCCTTCTCCACCAGTGGCGTACCCGCGAGGTTGCCGAGGGTTTCGATCGCCTGCCAGGCGGCCTTGTAGCTGATGCCGGCGCCGCGCGCCGCTTCGGAGATGGAGCCGGCCCTGCCGATGCGGCGCAGCACGTCGATGCGCTTGTCGGTGGCGTCGTGCCCAAGTGCAGCTTCAAGCTGAAGGGGAGGTGATTCGTTCATGTGCGGATTGTCGCCTCGTGGCGAAAGCTTGGCTATACTCGCTATTCCTGTTGTGAATAGCGAGATTGCCGATGAAACCCCTTGTGTCCGTCCTGATGACGGGTCTTTTCCTGTGCGCGCCGGCGCACGCGGCCGAACTCAGCGTGGCCGTCGCCGCCAACTTCACTGCGCCGATGCAGAAGATTGCCGAGGCCTTCGAGAAGGAGACGGGGCACAAGCTCGTGCTGTCTTACGGCTCGACGGGCAAGTTCTATGCGCAGATCAAGAACGGGGCGCCTTTCGAGGTCCTGTTCGCCGCCGATGATGAGACGCCTGCACGCCTCGAGCAGGAAGGGCAGAGTGTGGCAGGCACCCGGTTCACCTACGCCATCGGCAAGCTCGTCCTGTGGAGCAAGCAGCCGGGCCTGGTCGACGAGCAGGGCGAAGTGCTGCGAACGGGCGCGTTCGAGCGTATCGCGCTGGCCGATCCCAAGCTCGCGCCCTATGGCGCTGCGGCGATGCAGACCCTGAGCAAGCTCGAACTCGCCGATGCGCTCGGCAGCAAGTTCGTCCAGGGCGAGAACATCGGCCAGGCCTACCAGTTCGTCGCCACCCAGAACGCACCGCTGGGCTTTGTCGCGCTGTCGCAGGTGTTTGCCGAGGGCCGCCTGACGGAAGGTTCGGCCTGGATGGTGCCGGAAACGCTCTACGAGCCGATCCGCCAGGACGCGATCGTCTTGGCCAAGGGCAAGGACAACCCTGCAGCGCCCGAACTGATGCGTTATCTCCGGGGGGATGCGGCGAAGGCCATCATCCGTTCCTACGGCTACGGACTCTGAGCGTCACGATGCTGGACACCGATGCCTGGCAGGCCATCTGGCTCACGCTGGAACTGGCGACGCTGACGACCCTGCTGCTGCTGATCATCGCGACGCCGCTGGCGTGGTGGCTGTCGCAGACGCGCTCGCGCTGGCGGGCGCCGATCAGCGCGGTCGTGACCTTGCCACTGGTGCTGCCGCCCACGGTACTGGGCTTCTATCTGCTCGTGCTGATGGGGCCGCAGGGGCCGCTGGGACAACTGACCCTGGCCCTGGGCTGGGGCACGCTGTCCTTCACCTTCACCGGCCTGCTGATCGGCTCGATCCTCTTCTCGCTGCCCTTTGCCGTGCAACCCATCCAGCACGCCTTCGAGTCCATCGGCGCAAGGCCGCTGGAGGCCGCGGCAACCCTGCGTGCCAGCCCGCTCGACGCGTTCTTCAGCGTGGCCTTGCCGCTGGCGCGCCCCGGTCTGCTCACCGCCGCCATCCTCAGCTTTGCGCATACGGTCGGCGAGTTCGGCGTGGTGCTGATGATCGGCGGCAACATTCCGGGCAAGACGCGGGTTGTCTCGACCCAGATCTATGGCCACGTCGAAGCGATGGAATACGCGCAGGCCCACTGGCTGGCGGGCGGCATGGTGGTCTTCTCCTTCTTGGTGCTGCTGTGCCTGTCCTTGCTCAAGCGCAACGGCGCGAGCGTGATGCGCTGAAAGGCGACACCGACCGGTTCGGCTTGAAGCTAGCCGCGGGCAGCCGCCACGAAGTCGCCTTTCTCCATCAACCATGACACGGCAAAGCCCGCCACCAGGCCCCAGAACGCCGCGCCGATGTTGAGCAGGCTGATATCGGCGACGGTGACGAGGAGGCTGATGAGGGCGCCGAGGGAGAACTTGCCGCCGAAGGAGGCGAGGAAGGCGCCCTGCAGTACGCGCAACATCGCGAGGCCGCCCAGCACCATGATGAACTCGGCGGGCGCGGCCAGCATCAGGCCGGTGAAGGTGGGCGCCATCAGGCCGAAAAGCACGCCGAAGGTGCCGAAACACAGGGCGCCGATGTAGTGGCGGTGACGCTCGCCCGAGGAGGTGAGCAAGGCGTTGGTGGGGCCGGTGAGGCAGGTGCTGACGGCGCCGACTGCCGCGCTGAGGGCCGCGCCGATGCCGCATACGGCGGCGATGGTGTTGACCGGCGGCTCATGCCCGGCGGCTTTGAGCACCGCGACGCCCTGGCCGTTCTGCACCACCAGCACGGTGATGGCCAGGGGCACGACCAGTTCGACCATCGCGGCGACCGACCAGACCGGCGCCTGCACCAGCGGTCGGGCCAGAGCAAAGCTGCCCAGCGCTGCGGCGTCGATGCGTCCGAGTACGGCGATGGCGAGCGCGCCGGCGAGCAGGGCGCCGATCACCGGCGGCAGGCGGCGACCCAGGGCAGGAACGGCCGACAGCAGCAGGAAGGCGATCACCATCGGGCCGGCAATGCCGACGTCGCTGTGCAGCGCCCGCACCAGATCCAGCCCGAAGCGCAGGAAGACGCCCGCCACCATGCCCATGACGATGGGCATGGGCAGCGCCTGCATGAAGCGCTTGACCCAGCCGCTCAGGCCCATCAGCAGCACCACGGCGCTGGTGACGTAGAAGGCGCCGACGACCTCGGCAAAACTCAGGTGCTGCAGGGCAGGGCCGACCAGCACCGTGCCGGGAATGGTCCACGCGAAGCCGAGCGGCATGCGGTAACGCCAGCTCATCGCCAGCGTCAGCAGGCCGTTGATGAAGAACACGCCGAACACCCAGGATGCCAGCTCGGCCTGCGTCAGGCCGCCGCGCGTGCCGACGGCGAGGATGATCGCCACCGGTCCGGTGGCCGAGAAGATGAAGCCGATGAGGCCGTTGGCGAGGTAGCCCGGGCCGAGGTCGGCAAGCAGACGACGCCCGCCCGGCGCGGGCCCGGCCGGGCGTTCGAGGTGCGCGATCATCGGGACTTACTGTGCGGCGATGATGTCGATTTCGACCCGCAGGCCGGGGAAGGCCAGGCGCTCGATGCCGAGCAGGGTGACGGCGGGCGGGCTCTCGGGATCGAAGTAGGCCGAGCGGATCTCGCGGATGCGCGCGGTCTGCTCGGGCTGCAGGCCGACCACGTAGATGGTCACATGGACCAGGTCGCGCTCAAGAGCCTGACCGTGCGCGAGAACCTGCTGATGTCGGCGCGCGCCGGCATCGACGGCCGCCGCGAATGGACCTTCGACCGCGTGATGGCGACCTTCCCGCGCCTGGGCGAGCGCATCAACAACGGTGGCTGGCAGCTGTCGGGCGGCGAGCAGCAGATGCTCACCATCGGCCGCGCGCTGATGACCAACCCGGACCTGCTGATCCTGGACGAGGCTACCGAAGGCCTGGCGCCGCTGATCGCGATGGAGATCTGGCGCATCGTCAAGGAGATCCGCAAGACCGGCATCGCCACCGTGATCGTGGACAAGAACCACGGCGCGGTCACCCGCATCTGCGACCGCGCGATGATCCTGGTGAAAGGGCAGGTGGTGTTCGATGGCAGCAGCGACGAGATCCGCGCCCAGCCCGAACTGATCCAGAAGCACCTCGGCGTCTGAGTCCCGAACCGCGTTCGCAAGGAACCCAACCATGAGCAACAAATCCCTGGACATTATCCACGACGAGCACCGCGCCCTGGCGGCGATGCTGAGCGGCCTGCGCGCGCTCGCCAGCGGGATCGAGGCCGGGCGGCTGACGCCCGACTTCGAACTGATGACGTCGATGATCGACTACATCGAGAACGTGCCCGAGAAGGTGCACCACCCGAAGGAGAACACCTACCTGTTCGCCAGGCTGCGCCAGCGCTGCGACGAGGTGCTGCCCGTCATCGAGCAGCTCGAACAGGAACACACGCAGGGCGACGCCCGCATCGCCGCGCTGCGTTCAGCGCCGGAAACCTACCGTCGTGAGGGCGAGTCGGCCTTTGCTGCGTACCAGGCGGCGCTGAAGGCCTACATCGAGTTCGAGTGGCAGCACATGAACACCGAGGAGCACCTGGTCTTTCCCCTCGCCCGGAAGCACCTCACCGCCGAAGACTGGGCCGAGATCGACGCCGCCTTCCTGGCCAACGATAATCCGTGGCAGGGTGCGGCCGGCGAGTATGCCGCGCTGTTCACCCGCATCGTGAACATGGCGCCAGCTCCGTTGGGGCTCGGCGGCTGACAGCCGGGCGAGGCGTCCGGCGATCTTCGGAGACAGACATGACGGAAATGCAGGCGGGATTCGACTGGACGGACAGGTATTTGCTCGGTTACGCGGCGATGGATGACACCCATCGCGAGTTCGTGACGCTGGTCGATGCCCTGCTGACAACGCCGGACGACGGATTGGCGCACGCCCTGGACGCGTTTGCCGCGCATGCGGTGGCCCACTTCGAGCAGGAGGACGGCTGGATGCGGACGACGGACTTTCCGGCTGGGGACTGTCACATCGACGAGCACGCCAGGGTGCTGGCCTCGGTGCGGGAGGTACAGCAGGCGCTCGCCGACGGCAATTCTGGCATCGTGCGCGAACTGGCGCAGGCGCTGATGGACTGGTTCCCCGGTCACGCCGACTACATGGATTCGGCGCTCGCGCAGTGGATGGTCAAGCGTTCGCACGGGGGCGCGCCGCTGGTGTTCCGGCGCGATTCGGCCAAGGCCTGAGTCCGAGGCAGCGTCGCGCCCGAATAGTTCTCCCTTCCCGAAATCAGGATGTGCGTCGTGGTTGCCTCTCGCGCCGCAAGGCGCGGGGGTGATTTCGGGTTTGGCCCGCTTCGGCGGGCCGTTTTTTTACGCGATTACTCAGACCCTCGCGATCAGTGCAGTGCATTCCTTGCGCACGCCGGCCATCCGTATGCTGGTGGAGAAGGCGGACGGCCGCATCGCCGCAGTTGGCGCACTGCTCGCGGGGGGTGAGCCGCGCCGGCTCGAACACAAGGGCGAGATCTTCTGCATGCGGCTGCTTTCGCATCGCGCCTGAGCCGTCGGCTGCGGCGAGCGATTCGTTGTGGGGGAGGAGCGCGATTCAGATCCACTCCACGAAGCTGGCATAAAGTCTGAGTATGCTTGTCGGACTAGGAAATCGCCTGCCTTACGCTGGAGGTGCAGCAAATACCCTGTCCCGGCCGCGGTTCTTCGCTTCATAGAGCGCCGCGTCGGCCGCCGCGATGAGGGCATCAGGGCTATTTTCGCCGTTGGGGTGCATGACGGCGGTACCGATGCTCAGTGTCACACGGCTAACAGTCGGCGAATCGGCGTGGGGAATACCCAGCGCAGCTATGGCCGCGCGAAGTTCTTCGGCCTTGTTCTGGCCGGCAGGGTAATCACATTCGGGCATCAGACAGACAAACTCCTCACCGCCGTAGCGCGCCACCAGGTCATGCGCACGTCTGAGGCCGGCCTTGAGGGTGGCGGCAATTTTCTGCAGGCAGGCGTCGCCTGTCTGATGGCCGTAATGGTCGTTGTAACGCTTGAAATGGTCGATGTCGATCATCAATAGCGTCAGCGGGGTGTTGCTGCGCCGGCAACGGCGCCACTCGATCTGCAAGGCTTCGTCAAAGCGTCGACGGTTGGCCACGCCGGTCAGTCCGTCAATGAAGACCAGCGAATGCAGCAGATCGGTCTGCGCCTTGAGCGTGAGATGAGTCTTGACACGAGCACGCACTACGGCCGGATTCACCGGCTTGGCGATGAAGTCAACACCGCCCTCTGCCAGCGCGCCGGCCTCGTCGGCTGGTTCGGAGCGGGCCGTGACGAAAATCACCGGAATATCAGCGAGTGCGGGGTCGGACTTGAGGCGGCGACAGACTTCGATGCCATCCATGCCGGGCATGATCACGTCGAGGAGAATCAGGTCAGGGGGCACGTTATCGCGGCAAAAGGCGAGCGCCTGTTCGCCGCTCGTCGCCATGAACACCTCGTGATCAGCGTGGAAAATCTGGTAGAGCGTCTGGATGTTGATTGGCTGGTCATCAACCACCAGCAGGCGCGGGCGCTCCGGCAGCGGCGCCAGCGCACGAAACTCCGGTGGCAGATTGTAGGCAGGCATCATTGCGACAGTATTCCCTTCAGATTGGCCGTCGTTTCGCGTGCAGCGGCAAAATCGAGCTTGAACAACGCGTCGTCGAGGCTTGCCAGGCTGTCGGCAAGCGTATCGTCCGCCTCGCGCTTGAGGGTGACAAAGACATCGAGTGCGCGCATGTTCTGTTCGGCGAGCAAGGCATCCAGTTCGGCAAGGTGTTCGAGCAGCCGCTCCCTGTCGAGCGACACACTTTCCACGGGGTGCGGTGGGTCGAGTGCGTCGGCCGCGGCAATTAAGGTGGCAACACTCGCATCAATTTCGATAGCGAGTTGTGCAAGGTGTCCTGTGTCGTCGCTGGTGCCGCTGGGTGCGGTGAAGGCGGCTTCTGCTGCGGCAGCCTGGCGCGCCAGAGCCGTGGCGCCGAGCGTTGCTGCCAGCCCCTTGAGGGTGTGCATTTCACGCGCGATGGCTGTTCGGTTACCTTGCGCGAGCGCGATCTGCGCGGCTGCAATAAGGGCTGCGCAATCCTTTCCGAAGCGCCGCGCAAGACTGGCAAACAGGGAAGAATTGCCGTCAAGGCGCACCAGCGCGGCGGCGAAATCGAAGCCTTCCGGCTGGGGCGGCAGTTCTGGCAGGGGCGCGGTAAATGCCGATGCAGGCAGAGCATCGTTCCCCACAGTTGCATTGCGGCAATGATGCAGCAACAGACCGATCAGCTCGCGAGCATCGATGGGCTTGCCGATATGGTCAGACATACCAGCGGCTAGACACGCCTCGCGGTCGGACGGCAGAGCATTGGCGGTCATCGCGATGATCGGCGTGACGACCTCCATATCCTGGCGTAGTACCCGGGTTGCGGTGTAACCGTCCATTCTCGGCATCTGAATGTCCATCAGGATCGCGCTGTAAGGCACCGCGGCACGACGGACGCACTCGAGACCCTGCTCACCATCGCCGGCCACCTCGATCTCGGCCCCGGCATGGGCAAGTAGTTCACGGGCGACTTGCTGGTTGAGCAGATTGTCCTCGACCACGAGGATGCGCAGGCCGGCAAGCGGCTGGCCGGCCTGCAAGCTTGACGCGGCACGACGATCCACCGTCACCGATGCGCCGTGCGTTGCCTGCGCCACGGCGTCGAAGAGCATCGAGGGCGTGACCGGTTTGACGAGAAAACCGTCCAGCGGATTCGTTGCCTCGCCGAGCCGTTCGGCAATCAGTTCGCGACCATGAGCGGTGATCATCAGGATTGCCGGCAGGCGTCCCGTATTACGTGCACGAATGTGCTGGATGGTTTCCCAACCGTCCATGCCGGGCATGATCCAGTCGACGCAGAGGATGTCGAACGACTGTCCTGCGGCGGTTGCCGCTTCCAGCCGCTGGATGGCTTCGGCACCACTCGTTGCCGTCTCTGCCTGCCAGCCGAAGGAGGTGACCATGGCGGCGAGTACTTCGCGAGCCGTGGCATTGTCATCGACGATCAACACACGCAAGGCAGGTTGCCTGTCATTTTCCGCCGCCACCGTACGTTCCAATGCGCTGGTTGCTGCGTCGCGGCGGAAATCGACGGTGAAATGAAAGTGGCTGCCCTGGCCGGGCGTGCTTTCCACCACCAGATCCCCCCCCATCAGGCGCACCAGGCGACGGCTGATCGTCAGGCCCAAACCGGTGCCGCCGAACCGTCGCGTGGTCGAGGATTCTGCCTGAGTAAAGCCCTCGAATATGGCAGCCAGGCGGTCGGCGGCAATGCCGATACCCGTGTCGCGCACCGAGAACTCGATACGCACACGGTCCGATGTGAGGTCAAGCAGCCTAAGTCCGATCACTACCTCGCCACGCTCGGTGAATTTGATGGCATTGCCGGCCAGATTGAGCAACACCTGCTGCAGGCGATGGCCGTCGCCGCGCAGTGCGCGCGGCACGGCGGGGTCCAGCTGGAACAGCACTTCAACCTCCTTGTGCTGCAAGGTTGAAGACAACACCACGGAAAGATTGCGCAGCAGTTCGTCGAGACGGAAGGGGGTGTCGTCCAGTTCCAGTTTGCCGGACTCGACCTTGGAAAAGTCGAGGATGTCGTTGAGGATGGCCAGCAACGCACGTGCCGCCCCCTCGGCCTTGTGAACGTAGTCACGCTGGCGCACGTCCAGGCCGGTGAGTTCCATGAGTTGCAGCAAGCCCAATACGGCGTTCATCGGCGTGCGAATCTCGTGACTCATGTTGGCGACGAATTCGCTCTTGGCGCGGCTGGCCGCTTCCGCCTCGAGGGTACGCTGGGCCAGTGCGGCGTGTGCAGCCTCGGTTTCCGCGTCTGCCTCGCGACGGCGACGCTGGGTCAGGTACAGGCCGGGTACGGTGATCGCGACGAGTAGCGCATAGATGCCACCGATCAAGGTGGCTTCTTCACGCCATCGGACGTACATCGCACCGAGATCGCGACCGATGCCGACGATGATGGGTTTGTCCATCTTCAGTGCCGGCGGTTGCACGGTGTGTTGCGCCATCATGCGCCGCTCGCCGGTCAGCATCACCGTATCAGTCATGATGCTGGTCGTTTGCCCGCCGTCGCGGTGGCGAGAAAATAACGAGCCGGGCTTGTTAAGATCGGCCCCCAGCCATTCCTCCCGCAACGGGGCAATCAGGAACAGTTTTCCATCGCCATGGACCAGTGCGGCCCAGATGTCCGGGGCATAGCGTACCGATTCGAGCGTGCGCGTCAGTTCGTCCGGGCTGAGCGTGGCGCTGACGATGCCGGCGAATTCGCCGTTCGGGCCGCGCACCATGCGCACCATGTTCATGCCGAGAACGCCAAGGACGGTCTTGAAAGGCGGGCCGAGATAGAGTGTGTCGACATTTGGGTTGCGCGCAGCAACCTGAAAGTAGTCGCGTTCAGCGAAATTCCTGCCGATGAGCGCGTCCTGGTTGGAGGCTATCGCGTTACCTTTGGCATCAAGTATCAGTAGCGTACGCACCGCCGGCATGGCGTCGGCAAAAGCCTTGAGCCTGCGCTGGGCCTGCAGCATGCCGCCCGGCTCCGAGCGCCACTGCGGCAATTCGTCGCGAATGCCGACAAGCGTGCGGTTAATGGTGTCGATCTGACGCTCCAGCGCATCGTGAATCACGCGCGCCTGCACCGTGAGTCGATCACGTTCACGAGTCTCGATGTCCTTGCGCATTTCGGACATGAAGTGGCCGATGATCAACGCAACTACGAGCAAAGCGCTCCCGAGCTGCAGCCACTCGATTGCGTAACGGGACAAAGGGATGGCGCGTTTGGTGTCGGACATCTTTGAAGTGTAACGCTCCGTATTACTGAAAGTTGCTCATGCTGTTCGTGACGCGATAATCCCGCCATGCCCGAAACGCTCTTCCTCTTCGACCGCCCCGAAGCGGTCTCTGCCTGGTCCGCCATCGACGATCGCGTCATGGGCGGTGTGTCGCACAGCACGCTGCGTTTCGATCCGGCCGGCCATGCCGTGTTCGGCGGGCAGGTTTCGCCGGACAACAACGGCGGCTTCGCCTCGGTGCGTGCATCGGTTTCGCCGCCATCGGCGCGGGACATCGAAGCCATCGAGCTCGTCGTGCGCGGGGACGGCCGCCGCTACAAGCTCAACCTGCGCATCGATCGCGGCTTCGATGGTGTCAATTACCAAGCCGCCTTCGCGCCTCCCGCTGGACGCTGGATCCGGCAGGCATTGGCCCTGGCCGACTTTCTGCCCACCTGGCGCGGTCGCGCGGTCCCGGACGCGCCGGCGCTGCGCGGTGCGACTATCGAACAGGTAGGGCTGATGATCGCGGATCGCCAGTTCGGGGGATTCGAACTGGCGATCCAAGGGATCTGGGCGCGGCGCGAGTGACCCTGGCTGTCATGTGATGCGGGCTCCGACGAATTGTCAGGCGAAGACGTCAGGGGCCTGCATCCGGGCGGAAATGCCGCGCGCTGCATCGAGCGGGATCGCAGCGACCCGGCGGGTCCGGGCGGAGGCTGGCGGCGCTCATCGCGATCCCGAAGACAACAGACGTGCCATCGAGCCCGGCGGCGAGGCGCCGAGCAGGGCGCCCAGCGAGACGACGACGATGCCGATCACGGTGGTGATGCCCAGTGCTTCGTCCAGGATCAGCCAACCGCCGATCGCGGAGAATGCCGGCACCAGCGCGAGCATCATCGACGCCTGGCAGGCGCCGATCTTCTGGTTCGCGTAGCTGTACATGCCCGCCGCCAGCAGCGCGGCGATGATGCCCTGGTAGACCGCCTGCAGCCCGATCTCGCCCCAGCCGGCGTTGGCGATGTTGCCCGGCAGCCACAGCAGGTAGACCGGCATGTAGGTGACGAGCGAAAAGCTCGCGATGCCGAGGATGCCTAGCTGCGGACGGATCTGCCAGCGCCGCATCAACAGGCCGAACACGGCCCAGCTCAGTGCGGCAGCGAGGAAGAGTCCGTCACCGATCCATTCGTTCTGGGCCGATGCGGAAAACAGGCTCTGGAATCCGATCAGCACGAGTCCGGCGCTCGACAGCAGCAAGGCGATCACGGTCTGGCGCGCGACGTGAAAGCCCGCCATCACGGCGACGATGACGACGGTCCAGAACGGGATGCCACCATTCACGAACACGCCCGCGTGTGCGCTCGGTGCGAAAGCGAAGCCCGAATACACCAGCAGGCCGTAGCCCAGTCCGCCGACCAGGGCCAGTACCGCATGGCGCGGCCACTCCCGCGGGGGCACGAGCTTGAGGAAGAAGGGCAGCGCGAGGGTACCCGACACGCCATAGCGCATCGCGGCGAGATCGAAGGGTGTGAAGGTCGCCGTGCTGCCGAAGCGCGACACGATATTGAAGCCCGACCAGCAGATGACCACGACCAGCGCGGCCAGCAGGCCCTTGCTTGTGTCGGATAGTTCGACGAAACGACTGCGCACGGCTTCCTCTTGTTTTGGGGTTCTGAGTGTTGGAGGGAGGATGGGGAGCGATTGTAGCCGCGGGTGCCATTCTGGCCCCGCCAGGACGCGTCAGGGAGCAGCAGCCGCGGGCCGGCACGCCTCGGTGATGATGCGCGCCAGCCAGGTCCCGATGTCGGCGATCTCGTCCAGGCACACCGAGTGCGGCATTGCATAGGTGCGCCACTCGGGCGCAACGCCGATCCCGCGCACCACCTCGAGCGCCTGTTCGCCGAGCTCGAGCGAGACGACGTCATCGTCGGTGCCATGCGCTGCAAAGACCGGAATGCGGCCGTTCGGCGCGGCGAACTCGGCGAGCAGCAGGGCGGGGCTCGGAATGTAGGTCGACAGGGCGATGATGCCGGCCAGTGGCGCGGGGTGCGTGAGGCCGGCCAGGTAGGCGACGGCGCCGCCCTGGGAGAAGCCGGCGAGGACGATGCGCTCGCTCGGGACGCCCCGGGCCGCTTCGCGCGCGATCAGCTGGCGGACGCTGTCGCGCGACTCGAGCAGGCTGGGTTCGTCGATCTCGCGGTTGCCGGGCGCCAGGGAAACGATGTCGTACCAGGCGCGCATGACGTAGCCGCCGTTGCAGGTCACCGGCCGGTAGGGCGCGTGCGGGAATATGAACCGTACCGCAGGCGATTCGGGCAGGTTCAGCTCGGGGACGATCGGCGCGAAGTCGCTGCCGTCCGCGCCCAGCCCGTGCATCCAGATCACGGTGAACTGCGGGTTCGGACCCGTCTCGATCTCGAGCGCCGGGGTGTCGGGGAGGGTGTCGTGGATCGTCATGCCAGGTCGTCCGGTTCGTTCATCTCGGGCAGGTAGAACACGAGCATGTTCAAGTCCGGCGAAAGCCGGCTCACCCGCTCCGGCAGGGTGCCGAGCGAGGTGCGCCAGGCGTAGCCGCCGGGACGGACGCCGACGAACACCATCAGCTGATCCTTGCGCGCCAGCTCGGACAGGGCGCGCAGCACGCCGCTCCACGCCGCGATCGGCTGGAGCTTGAACTCGATTGCCGGACGCAGCGCCTTGAGACGACGCTGCACGCCCGCCTCATGCGCGGTCTCGCACAGGATCAGCATGCCGACGCCGAGCTGCCGCGCGAGGTGTCCGAGGGTCCGCATCCCGTCGATGAAGCCGTCTTCATTCTCGACGTGGGGTGGCAGCGCAATCACGATGCGTTTGCAGGTGTTGAGCGGTTCGCGCAGACGGCTGGCGATCAGCAGGTACTGGCCGTCCTGCAGCAGCTGCTCGACCATCGAGCCGAAGAAGAACTCGGTGCCGATGCTGCGCTTGCGCCAGCCGACGATGACCTTGCGTGCGTGCAGTTCGCGCCGGGCGCGCAGGATGCCCGCCGCGGTGTTCAGGTCGATGCGGGTGACCGGCTGCGCCGGGACGCCTGCTGCCGAAAGCTGCGGGACGAGCGCGTCGAGCATGCGCTCGGCCGCGGCGACGCCCCTGACCGCGTCGTCGCCGTCTTCGACGACGTTGAGCGCGTACACCGGCTGCGCTTGCGCCGGATCGCGCATGAGGATCGCCAGATCGATCAGGGGGCGGGCCGAACTTTCCGTCGAGCAGGCCACCAGGATCCGCTGCTTGGCCACTGGCGCTTCAGCCGCAAGTCCGGCCTCCGCCTGGACGAGGTTGCGCCCGTGTCGATCGACGACGATGGGGGCCCAGAAGCAGGTCACCAGGATCATGACGATGGCGCCATTCACGACGGTGTCGTCGAAGAGTCCGATCTCGAAGCCGACGATCGTCGCGGCGAGCGTTGCCGCCGCCTGCGGAACGCTCAGCCCAAACACCACGCGGGCCTGATCCAGGCTGTAGCCGAGCAGGGGGCGCGTCGTCTCCGCCGCCAGCCACTTTGCCACCAGCACCGTGGCGAGCATGCAGATGGCCACCAGCCACGCCCGGGCGCCGCCGGCGAAAACGCTCAGGTCGAGCAGCATGCCGACCGAGAGCAGGAAGAAGGGGATGAACAGCGCATCGCCGGTGAACTGGATCCGGTTCATCAGCGTGCTGTTGTGCGGAATCAGGCGGTTCAGCGCCAGCCCGCCGAGGAAGGCGCCGACGATGGGCTCGGAGCCGGCGACATGCGATAGCGCCGCGCAGCCGAACACGGTCGCCAGTACGAACACGAACTCGGCCACGCCATCGCGCGCGACGCGGCGGAAGAACCAGCGTGCCAGCAGCGGCAGGCCGATGAGGATCGCCGCGACGTACAGCGTCAGGCTGAGCCCCAGCTGCCATGCGAAATTCTCGTCCACCTCGCCGCGCGTCATGCCGGCGATCACCGCCAGCACCAGCAGCGCCAGGGTATCGGTCACGATCGTGCCGCCCACGGCGGTCGTCACGGCCTGATTGCGTGTCAGTCCGAGCCGGCTCACGATGGGGTAGGTCAGCAGGGTGTGCGAGGCGAACATGCTCGCCAGCAGAATCGCCGCCGGCCACGCGAAGCCGAGCACGTAGTACGCGACCAGCATGCCCAGGCCCTGCGGGATCGCGAAGGTGACCAGGCCGAACACCACGCTGTGAACGCTGTAGCGCTTCAGGATGGCCAGATCGATCTCGAGTGCCGCCGTAAACATGATGTAGAGCAGGCCGACCGTGCCGAAGAGCACGAAGGACTGGTCGCGCTCGAGCACGCCGAGCGCGTTGGGCCCCAGGATCGCTCCCGCCAGCAGCAAGCCGATCATGCCCGGCATGCGCATGCGCCCCATCACGATGGGGGCGAGCAGGATGATGACGGCGACGAGGGCGAAGACCACGACCGGGTTCGTGATCGGGAAGAAATCGTTCATATGCTGCATTGCCGCAAATACGTGACGCCGGATATTAACCTGATCTCCCGACTCCGCCGCCGCGGGTATGAACACGGATCAAACGGGCATCGATACCGGCTGCTGTACTTTTCCCGCCCGTCGACAGTTCTGGAGCGACGATTGACGTCCCCCGATCAGCGGCATGGCTTTCGGGGGCAGGGTGTTGACTCAGGGGTTGGCGGGGCGGCGTCGGACGGGTTCAGAATGAAACGGCATGGCCCTTCGGGTGGAGGGCGCGGTAGCCGCGGCGTGCCTGGTCGGCGGTGTCACTCCACGGGGCGGTGCAGCGCGTGAGGTAGTTGAAGTGCAGCGTGGGACGCCCCGGAGCGGCATGGTGCTCGAGGATCAGATCGAGCGCGCGCTTGTGCGGGTGGCGGAACAGGGCGCCGCTGGTCGACACCAGGTAATGGCTGCAGCGCAGGCGGTCGAGCAGGCTGGGGCTGAGGTTGGCGACGCTGCCGTGATGGGGCAGCTTGAAGGCGTCCAGCGTGAAGCGTTTTGCCGGATCGCCGAGCAGGGTGGCGAGCGAGGTCTCGAGCACGCCCGGCCAGGCATCGCCGGCCAGCAGCAGGCGCACTTCGGGCGCGGTCGCGGGGTATTCGAGCAGCAGCGCGATGCTGCTGCCATTGGCCGCGCTGGTGTCGCCGCCGAAGGGAGCGTCGGCACCCGGCTCGCCACTGCCGCGGCCGAGGGTGTCCTCCAGCTCGGCGCCGAGGTCGCTGTCGTCGTCCTCGGGCAGTTCGTGGCGGCCGCTCATCGCTTCGACTTCGTCGTCTTCGTCCTCAGCGCCGAGCGCGTCGCCGAGCGGGCGCAGGCTGCGGCTGGCGGCGAGTCGGGCGCGCAGGGCAGCGATGTCGCCAGAGGCGATGCCGGCACGGTCCAGCTCCTTCTTCCAGCGGTCCTTGAGGTACAGCAGGCGCTCGTGGTCGGGCGAGAGCAGGGTCAGCCGGCAGTCGCCGGGCAGGTCGACCGTGGGCAAGGTGGGTTGCCGGCGGTCGATGGCGGCCAGCGCCTGGTCGAAACCCAGGTTCCACACCGCGCTGCCGGTGCGGGCCTCGTAGTCGGCGATCAGCACGCCGAGGATCTCGCCCTGCAGCGCGCCCAGCGGTTCGCCCGCCGGGTCGGGCACGGCGTTGAGCTGGTCGCGGCCGTTGAACCAGATGCGGTCGAAGCGGCAGTGCAGGGCTTCGGCGTCGAGCAGCAGGCGGATCACCCCTTCGATGTGGTCGGCGTCGACGTGCGTGATCACCAGCAGGTCGAAGCGCCGCTCGTTGGCCGGCAGATGCAGGATGCGCTCGCGCAGCGCAGGGTAGGTGTGGGCGGGGCCGCCGTCGATCAGGATGCGGTGGACGGCGGTGCCGCTGCCGTATTCGATCCACAGGCAGTCGCCGTGGGCGGCGGGAAGCATCTCGAGACGCAGCATGGCGCAGGCTCCGGAATCAGTGGGTTGCCGGGTGGCGTGTGGGCAGGTGCCATTCGGCGTCGCCCATGGCCACCAGGGCGAGCACCATCAGGAAGCCGTGCGCCAGCATGCGCCGCCGCACGCGGCGCAGCACGCTGCCGAAGTCGGCGTCCGGCGTGTCGACCGCCGCCAGTTCGGCGAGCAGTTCGCAGGCGAGTGGACCGGCGTGGCGGCCGAGCACCTTGGCCATGGTGCCCAGCACCAGGCTGGCGTGGAAATCCTTGAAGTTGCTGGCAAGGCTGCCATAGCCGGTCTCGGCGACATCGGTCGCGGTCATGCAGCCGAGCAGCAGCACGATGGGGCCGGGTTCGATGGCGGCGGGGTTGATCAGCGCCTCATTGAGCTGCGGGCGGTAGCGCCAGCGGCGGTGTTCGTCGAGCGTCTTGTCGCCGATCTCCAGGTAGTCGAGACCGGCGTCGAGATCGTGGTGGGCGAGCAGGATCAGCAGCGGCGGGCTTTTCGACGCGAGCGTGCGCTCCCACTCGTCCCAGTCCGCGGCAATGGTGGGGGCCGTGACGCTCTGGGCAAGCGCTTCGCGCAGGGCGGCGCGTTCCTCGGCGGGCACGCGGTCGGTGCTGGCGCACAGCGCGGCGTCGAGCGGGCGCAGGTCGCGCCGGCGCCATGCGGGCAGCGACAGATCCTGCAGGTGCGCGCTGTCGAAGCGTTCGATGACCTTGCGGATCGCCCAGAAGCCGAGCGGGCAGATGGTTTCGCTCCAGCTGCCGCCGGCGGTCGTACTTGTGGCATCGCAGCTCGGGCAGCGGCAGCCGTCGCCGGTCAGCGCTTCGCGCCAGCCGCTGCAGAAACGCGCGCCCTTCTTGGGGAAACCGCGGTCATAGACGAACTCGAGCGGCACGTGGCGGCTCTCGTCCTTGTTGATGAGCTGGATGCGGTCGCCGGGGTCGCTAAAGCCCTGGCCGCGCAGCTTCTGGTACAGCGCGGCGCCGTGGCGTGCGAGGTTGCCGAACAGCTCGATCACGTCCGGGTCGTCGACGTCGAGCAGCGCCTCGCCTTCCTGCACGCCTTGCTGGCTGCGGCGGCGCACCAGCGAGGCTTCCTTCAGGAACAGCTGTTCGTTGAGGAAGGTGGTGAGCGGCGTCGTGTTGCCGAGGTCGAAGATCTTGCCGCCGCTGCCGTCGAACATCTGCATGTAGCCGGGGCCGAAGGTGAGCGTGGCGCTGACCGGTGTGCGTTCCTGCAGGCGGATCACCTCGCGCTGACCGAACTGCACCTCGATCGACGGCGCGGCCAGTCCGTCTTCCGTGGTGCCGACGGGCAGTACCGGCGCACTCACGCGCACCGCCTCGAAGACCTTGCCCATGAAGGTGAACACGATGTCCGCCTCGAGCCGGTCGATGTCGGCGGGGACGTTGATGCCGAGATCGCAGTCCTCGCTGCGCGCGGTACGCTTGGCCGGCAGATGCAGACGGCCGGCCGGGCCGTTGCCGTGGCGGTCGGGCTGGCCATCGCGCTTGCCGATCCAGCATAGCTCGACGACCAGCTCCAGGCCTTCGGGCGGCAGCCTCAGCTGTGGAATCGTGGCGTTGGCGGTCGGGATGCCGGCCTGCGGCAGGCCGATCCAGCAACGCACGGTGTTGGTGGCACCGGCGACGAAGTAGTGGTGGCTGCGCTCGTCATGCAGCAGCAGGGCGTTGACGCGGCGCTTGTCCTGCGCGTCGGGTTGCTCCTGCAGCGATGTCGCGTCCGCCGTCACCTGTCCGGCGGCAACGTGCCCCGTGGCGACATGGCCGCCGCGTGAGACGGATGCGCCGATGCCGTCCAGGTCCACGACACAGCCGGCATCGCGGTCATCGAAGCCCTCGTCCAGACTTTCGAAGCCGCTGCCGCCGCCTTCCTCTTCCGCGACCCTGAACTCATCCAGACCGCCCATGGGTGGGGCCGCAGCCTGGTGCTGATCCTCGATCAGCGCAGGGCGTTCGCCGCCGCCTGCGGCAGGGCCGGCGCCACGATAGGGCGACAGGGCGCGGCCGGTCTGGGCATCGGCGGCGAATCCGATCAGCTGTATCAGGCGAACGCGCGCCTCGGGCGCCAGGTTGGCGCGATCGACGGCGAGCAGGGCGGGGATGTAGTCGCCTGCGGATTCGCGAGCGATCATCCAGCCCACCTGGGCGTCGTCGAACCCGGGCGCGGTTGCCTGCAGCTGTCGTTCAGCCAGCTCGGCCGCCTTCGCGGGTGGGTCGAACTCGGGCGGCAGGCTGACCGGGTGCGGCGGATGCGGTGGCCGCATCGCTCCGCCTTCGGCGTCTGCCGTTCCGGTTGCGGCCCAGGCCGTGAGGCGCAGTGCGCGCGCCACGCCGTTGCTGATTCGCCCGGCGGCTTCGTCGGCGTCGACCTGGGCGAGCACGGCAAGCAGGTGGTCGCGCATTGCGTCCGGAACCGGGCGAACGGCCTCGACCGCGGCATAGGCGGTCCAGGGCGCGCCCCAGAACAGGGGGGGCAGGATGTCGTCGCTGGCGAACACCGCGCCCAGTTCGGCGAAGTCGCCCAGCCGCGCCAGGCACAGGGCGCGCCAGAAGTGCGCGTCATCGCCGTACTGTGGCCCCGGTGCGGGCAGGTCCGCGGCTGACACGCCGCTGTCCTCCAGCGGCATGGCCGCCAGCGGGCGATAGTTTTCCATATGCCCCGAAGCCAGTCCGGCCACCAGCGGCGCGATGCGGCTCGGGTCGGCCACGACTGCAAGGGCCTCGGCGATGATGTCGCGGTCCGGCTCGGCGTCGTCGTTGGCCCGGCTGCGCAGGTGCTCGCGCAGCGAGCGCAGCGGAATTCGCGCGGCGAAGGCGAGCGCGTCCCGGCGCGCCGGTGAGGCAGCGGGTTCGGATTGCACGACGCGCCACGCCGCATCCGCAACCGACTGCCACTGGTGCCGGTCGAGCGGAAAGTGCGTGACCGCCTCGAGCGCAGCGAGGCAGACCTGCGGCTCGGGGTCGGCATGGGCGAACTGGAGCAGCGGCTCGACGAGGGCGGAGTCGAAATCGTCGTCCATCGCAGTCTCTCCTGCAGGCGGGATCGGGGTGGGCGACGGCATGCCGCCGCTGCGGGGCGTGCCGTCGGTCAGCGTGTGCCTGTGCCTTCAGCCGCCCAGCAGTTCGGGCATGTAGGTGTGCAGCCGATGGGTCAGCAGCGCGCCCGCGTGGCGGGTGAGCACGTCGATCTCGGCACGGGCGAGCTTCTTCAGGTTGGTGCCGATCGATGAAGCGAACACCGCATCGCCCGGCTGCGCCTGGCCTTCCTCGCTGTCGATCGAGAACCACGCCGGCTTTGCGCCGCCCGCCTTGGCCGCGTTCAACTCGAGGCGCTTGAACTGCAGGCCGCGCACCTGTTCCATCATGATGTCCAGCGCGGCGACCAGCACGGCGGAGCCGACTTCGGTCGGTCGCTCGTCGATCCGGAAGGGTTTGCCCGCGTCGCTGACGATCACGTAGTCGAGCGCATTGCGCGCACGCAGCAGCGGATTGACGCCGAGGTTGTCGTACACGCCGCCGTCGGACAGCGTGACGTAGTCGACGCCGGCCGCGGGGTATTCGCTCTGGTCGACCCGCAGCGGCGGGAACACCGGCGGGAAGGCCGACGAGGCCGCCACCGCCCGGCTCAGGCGGAAGTCGTGTGCGGGCGCGGCGCCCAGTTGCCATTCGCCCATCTCCGCCGGCAGGTTGCCGCCGGTGACGAAGAAGAACATGTTGCCGGTGCCGAGGTTGGTGGCGTTGATGTAGAGCCGCGGGCCGTCCTTGAGCGTGCCCAGCGCGCGCTTGCCGTAGAGGTCGCGCTCGTAGCTGGCGGCCAGCTTGTCGAGGCGGCTGTGGAAGGGGTCGAGCACGCCGCCGATCACCGAGGAGACCGCGATCGACGTGCTCGCGAGATAACGCTCCAGCTTGTCCAGCGCGTCGTCCTCGCCCCAGTGGCTGGCGAGGAAGGCGCCGGCGATGCTGCCGCCGCTGACACAGCTCAGCAGGTCGAGCTTCCACAGCAGGCCCGCTTCCTGCAGCTTGCGGAACACGCCGAGGTGAAACGCCGCTGCCCGAAATCCCCCGCCCGACAGCGCCAGCCCGATCCGCTTCGATTGACCGCCGACCTGAATCGTCATCGCCCCCTCCCGTGTCTGTGTTTTCCGGTGCAGCAAGGCCTGCGCACCATGTTTCAGTTGTAGGAGACAAGCGCTGCGGGAGCAAAGCCGGCGTGAAGGACGTCACGGTGACGATGCTGCTGGTCGACCCGGCGCGGGCTGTGGTCATAGAAACTTAATTTGACCACGGCACACTTCGGCGTCCCTCTTAGACCGGAAAAGACATGTTGCACAATGCGGGACTCGCCGTAACTTTGCGAAAGCTGCTTGAGCAGCAGAAACTGCACTTTGTCTTTCAGCCCATCGTCGATATGGCGCGCTCGACGGTGCTTGGCTACGAGGCGTTGATGCGCGGCCCGGCGGGCAGCGCGCTCGAAAGGCCGGATGACCTGCTGCGGGTGGCCAAGCACTGCGGGCTGGCCAGCGAACTCGAGATCGCCGCGTGCAAGGGCGCCATTCGCGAATTCTCCGCGCTGCAGCTTCCGGGCAAGCTGTTCCTGAACCTCAGCGCGCCGCTCATCACCGCGTTTGGCCGCGAAGGCGGCGGCGAACTGCTGCGGTGCGCGGTGGATGCCGGGCTGTCACCCGCGCGCCTGATCCTGGAACTGACCGAACACGAGCGCGTGGAAGACACTGCCGCCCTGCAGACCGCCTTTGCGGCCCTGGCCGGGCAGGGCGTGGGACTGGCGCTGGATGATTTCGGCGACGGCCGCTCGAGCTTGCGCTTGTGGGCACAGCTCAAGCCGCAGGTGGTGAAGCTCGACAAGTTCTTCGTGCGCGGCATCCATCGTGACAGCCGCAACGTCGAAGTCGTGCGCGCCATCCTCAACCTGTGCACGGCCTTTGGCACGCCGCTTGTGGCCGAAGGGGTCGAGGAGGCCGAAGAACTGGCCGTGCTGCGCGACCTTGGATGCCATTTCGGCCAGGGCTACCTGTTCGGGCGGCCCACGGCCTGTCCCGACGCCGACTTCTGCCAGGCGGCACGGGCGGTGCTGCAGTCGTCTAAGATCTCGGTGCTGCCCAATTCCGCGCCGCGGCCGGACATGGCCGAAACGGTCGGGCGCCTGAAGGTGCCCGCGCCCACCATTGCCGCGAGCGCCTGCAACGAAGACCTGATGCAGCTCTTCACCGACCATCCCGATCTGCAGGCGGTGGCGGTGGTCGACAAGTACTATCCCGTGGGTCTGGTTAACCGGCGCAACTTCGTGGACAAGTTTGCGCAGCGCTACTCGCGTGAGATCTACGGCCGCCGACCCTGCACCCTGTTCATGAACGCCACGCCGCTGCGTGTCGAAGCCAGCGCACCGATCGACTCGCTCATCGCGGTGCTGACGGGCGATGACCAGCGCTACCTGTACGAAGGCTTCATCCTCACCGAGGACGGACGCTACGCCGGGCTGGCCACCGGCGAAAGCCTAGTGCGCGCAGTCACCGAGCGGCGCATCGAGGCAGCGCGCCACGCCAACCCGCTCACCTTCCTGCCGGGCAACATCCCCATCACCGAGCACATCCGCCGCCTGCTCGACGCCGGCGTGAGCTTTGCCGCCGCCTATTTCGACCTCAACAACTTCAAGCCTTACAACGATCTCTACGGCTACTGGCGCGGCGACGAGATGATCAAGCTCGCGGCGCAGCTGATCGTGGCGCATGCCGACCTGTCGCAGGACTTCGTCGGCCATGTCGGCGGCGACGATTTCGTGGTGTTGTTCCAGAGCGAAGACTGGCACCTGCGTTGCGAGCGCATCGTGCACAGCTTCAACCGCCGCGCGCGGGAACTGTTCGATGACAGCGAACTGGCCCGCAATGGCTTCGAGAGCGAGGACCGGCGCGGCTTCAAGGTCTTCTTCCCGCTAACCACCATCGCTGCCGGGGTGGTGCCGGTCAGCGACGGCCGCTTCCTGGGGCCGGAGGAGGTCGCCTCCGCCGCAGCGGCCGCGAAGAAGGCGGCAAAGCAGTCGGGCAGCGGCGTCAAGGTCGCCGGCGGCGAGCGTGCGCAGGTGCTGATGATGGCGACCGGCTAGGATGCCGGCGCCCGGTCGGTTCAGCTGGCGGCGAGCCGTGTCATGACGGCATGCCAGCCATCGGTCGCAGCGCTGCCGCAATCGGCGAAGGCGCGGCCGAGCAGGTCGGTCTGGATCGCGGTGAGTTGCGCTTCGAGCGCCTGGCCCTGTGCGCTGAGCGACAACTGCCGCACGCGGCGGTCATCGGGCGAGGTTTCGGCCCGGATCAGGTCGTTATCCAGCAGCATGCGCAACGGCGCGTTGAGCGCCTGCTTGCTCACGCCCAGGGCGTCGATCAGCGCGCCGACCGACATCCCCGGATTGCGGCCAACGAAGTAGAGGATGCGGTGATGGACCCGCCCGAGCCCGCGCGCTTCCAGCAGGCGGTCGGCACCGGCGGTGAAGGCGCGGTAGGCGAAATAGAAGCGCTCGATCGCGCGGCGCGGGTCCCTGTCGTCGAATGGGTCAGGCATCAAGGATGCAGGCAATAATGGGTCAATCATGTTGACATGATAGGTCGGGCACGCCTATCGTGCAAAAAGGTCAACAACATTGACGTTTAACCATGAACAGCCGACAGCAGCCCAAGCTCTCCGAGCGGGTGGAACGCCTCCAGCCCTCCGCGATCCGCGAGATCCTCGCAGTCATCGATCGCCCCGGCATGATCTCGTTCGCAGGCGGTTTGCCGTCGGCCGAGAGCTTTCCGGACCTGTCGGGCCTGCCGCTGCCGCGCGAGGTTCTGCAGTACGGGGCCAGCGAAGGCGAGCCCGCGTTGCGCGAGCGGATCGCGGCCGAGGTGAACGCCATCGGCCTGCGCTGCACGGCCGAACAGGTGCTTGTGCTGTCGGGTTCGCAGCAGGGCATCGACCTGGTGGCGAAGCTCTTCATCGACCCCGGCACGATGGTGGCGGTGGAAGAACCGACCTATCTCGCCGCGCTTCAGGTCTTCCGCTTCTTCGGCGCCCGTTTTGCGCCGCTGCGGCCACGGCAGGCGCTGGCCGGACTCGATGCCGATGCGCCGCCTGCGCTGGCCTACGCGATCCCGAGCTTCCAGAACCCCACCGGTCACTGCTACGACGCCGCCGAGCGCGACGCCCTGGCGCGCGCCTGCGACACCTTGGGCGTGCCGCTGTTCGAGGACGACCCGTATCGCGACCTGGCCTACGATGCCTGCGAGCGCACGCCAGTGTGCGCGCGGCTCGAACGCGCGCCGTGGATCTATCAGGGTTCCTTCTCCAAGACGCTCGCGCCGGGCCTGCGCCTGGGCTACCTGGTGGCCTCGCCCGAGCTGATGCCGCTGCTGGTGCGCCTGAAGCAGGCGGCCGACCTGCACAGTAACCGCGTGAGCCAGCATGTCGTGCTGGCGCAATTGCGCTCGCCGGACCGCGCCGAGCGCATGCGGCGGGTGGTGGACGCCTATCGCCGCAAGCGCGACTTCTTTGCCGCTGCGCTGCAGCGCCACTTCGGCGATCTCGCGCGCTGGCAGACGCCACCCGGGGGGCTCTTCTTCTGGCTCGACCTGCTGGCCCCGATCGATACCCGCGCGCTCTTGCCCGAAGCGATCGAGCGCGGCGTGGCTTTCATGCCGGGCGAACTTTTCTTCGCTGGCGAGGTGCCCGCCCACGGCACCCTGCGGCTGAATTTCAGCCACGCGGACGAGGACGGCATCGAGCGTGGGCTGGCCGTCCTCGCCGAACTGGTCCGCTGCCGGATCGAGCTTCCTGTGGCCGGCCTGGCCGAGGCCTGAACCGCGTCAATACGCTGTGGGCTGGAAGGCGGAAGGGCGCCTGCGCGCGAGGCGCCACGCCACGCCTACAAGGGCCTGGCCTGGATGACCGTGCCCGCGCAGGCGAAATTGCCGGCGCCGAGGTGGTGCAGGGTGTGCAGCGCCGCGTTATCGGCGTGCAGGTTCCACTTGCCGTCGGAGAACACCGCCGGCTTCGCCGCGGCGGCGACCACTTCGGCAAAGCAGGTGTCGTAGGCGTCTTCGGTGTGGCGCTCGGGAATCAGGCGGCATTCCATCCACGCCGCGCAGCCCGCCTCGAGCACTGGCACGCCGAGCACCGGGCCGCTCGCCGCGTCGATGCCGAAGCGTGCGAACTTGTCGCTCTCACGCCCGCTGCAACTGCCCACTGCATAGGTCAGGTCGGCCAGCGTCGCGCCCGGAATGCACACACCGAAGGCGCCGCTGGCCGCGATCAGCTCGCGGGTGAAGGTGTGCTTGTCGATCACGATGGCGATCCGCGGCGGCGTGAACTCCACCGGCATCGACCACGCCGCCGCCATGATGTTGCGCCGCCCGCCATGGGCGCTGGTGACGAGCACCGTGGGGCCGTGGTTGATGAGGCGGCTGGCGTGTTCGAGGGCGACGGGGAGGAAGGGGGTGGTCATGGCGCAAACTTGGTGTGCAGGAGTTGGGGACGATGCGTGACCGATCGGCCGATCAAGGCGCTGGATGCGTCTTGACCCACTCGCGCAGCGCGTCATTCATTCGCGTCTGCCATCCAGGTCCGCCTGAGCGGAAGGCCTCGAGGATGTCGTGATCGATGCGGATAGCGACCTGCTCCTTGGTGCCCGAGCCGGCCGGACGTCCGCGCTTCCGTCGTGAAGCCTCGACTCCCGTGGCCAACTCGGCAGCAGTAGCGGGGCGGTCATCCTCATCCGAACCGTCCCACACAAAATCCTGCGCCGGCGCCATGGCACGGACCGCCTCCAGCACTGCCTTACGCTTCATCGCATTCGTTTTCGAGCCACTCATCGTATACCTCGCGTTCTTCCCGACTTGCCCGGCGAAAGCTGATCACACGCGTTGCACCTTCGCGCCCGATATGTACCACCGTCAGTACCGCCAGAAAGCCTAGTGCGTAAGAAATCGACATCATGCGGCGTTCGCCTGCGCGTCGAACTGGAATATCCAGCCGATAGCGCGACTCAAGCACCTCGCCTGCTGCGGAAAAATCCAGCCCGTGTTTGGTCAGATTGGCCTGGCGCTTCGCCTCATCCCAGATCAGCCGCATGTTGATTATTTTAATGTAGATACGTTAATTTGTGAATGCAAGTTTTTTGTAGATGCACTTAAACACCCTAAGAAGCTCCGTCACCCCCTGCAGCTAATACGTTCCGTCCTCCTGGGCCAGCATGCCCAGCCTTTTTCGTCGCATCGAGCGCTGCCTGCACGCGGGCGCGGGGCGTGAGTGTGCAGCCGGCGTGCCGCCAGCGGGCGATCAAGGCGTCGATTGCTTGCGGGGCCGCGGCGTCGGCGGATTGGGGCGGGGCGGATGGCGAAGTCACAGGGCAGCCATGCATATGGGATTGGGCCGGAGGATTGTAGCCGGCCCGTCGCGATGAAGGCTTGCGCTATGCTGCGCCGGCTGCCTCCGCGGCGGCCATTACCACCCTGTTGCGGCCCGCTTCCTTCGCCCGGTAGAGGGCGGCGTCGGCCTCCGTCAACAGGGCTTCGCCCGCGGTGCCATAGGACGGAATGCGACTGGTGCCGCCGATGCTGACGGTGACGTGTCCGGCGACGTCGGAGCGCGCGTGCGGCAGTGCGAGCGCAGTCACGGCATCGAGGACGCGCTCGGCGACCTGCTGCGTGCCTTGCCAGTCGGTGTCGGGAAGGATCACGACCAGTTCCTCGCCGCCGTAGCGTGCAAGCAGGTCGGTGCCGCGCAGCATGGCGCCGCTGACGGTCGCGGCGATGAGCTTGAGGCAGGCGTCGCCCGCCTGGTGGCCATAGTGGTCGTTGTAGCGCTTGAAGAAGTCGACGTCGATCATCAGCAGGCCCAGCGGCGAGCGGGAGCGGAAGGCATCGCTGCAGGCCTCCACGAGGCGCTTGTCGAAGTAGCCGCGGTTGGCGATCTGCAGCAGTCCGTCGGTCTGGGAAAAGAGCTCGAGGCGTTCGTTGGCTTCGCGAAGCTCCGCGTTGGACTGGGCGAGCTCGGCGGTGCGCTGTTGCACCCGTTCTTCCAGTCGTGCGTTGGCCTTGGCGAGTTCGGTGTTCTGCAGGGTGAGGACCTGATAGAGCTTTCCGACCAGCTGGATCAGCGCCCGGGTGGCACGGTCGTGCGCGGCCGTTTCCTGATCGAAGGCGACCGCGGGCGCGACACCGGTGCGGATGAGGACGATCTGGCGCGCCATCGACTGGTCGACGCCCAGGATGTGCAGCCCGAGCCAGGAGGTGAGAAAGCCGACGATGGTCTCCGGGTGCTCGACCAGTGTGGCGCGCTGGCTCCATATGGCGCCAAGCTGCTCGACGAACTGGGCGTGCAATGCCTGATGCGCTTCGAGATGCCGCGCGTCGATGCCGGCGTCGCGCATCACCTGTTCTTCGTCGCGGAAGTGGTGCTGGGTGTAGTCGATAACCTTGCGGTAGGTTTCTTCGAGCAGGGCTTCGCGGCGAACGTCGGTCGAGAACAGCGAGTCGTTGAGCGCGTTGAACAGGTTCACCAGTTCCTGGTGCTGCTCATCGACCTGTGTAAGCCTGGTGACGAAGTTCTGGTCCCAGACGAATGCTTCCATGTGCTTTCCCGCCCGCAGTGCGAAACCGTCGCATATTACCCGTTCCGGGGCGTCCGGAGCGGGCCCGCAGCCGGCTCAGGCCGCAGGCCGCACGTTACCGGCGACGTCGTCGAGAAACAGCGTGTCCGCGCGCACGAAGCCGAGCAGCAGCATCGCCAGGGCCGGGTAGAAATCGAACTGCGGCCCCGCCTGGCGGCAGCGTTCGGCGAAGCGGGGCAGCCAGCCCAGCAGCGCGCTGCGCAGGAAGTCGGCCTGCTCCTGCGCGGCACGGGCAATGTCGTCACGGGTGGCGTCGCGTTCGGCGAGATCGGCCATGAAGGCGAGCGGCACGGCGAGGTGGTCGGCGGGTTCGCGAAAACCCGGTTCGATCGCGAGCTTGTGGGCGGCAAGGAATTCGCGCATGCGCGCTTCGGCTGCGCCATACAGCGGGGCCGCGGCGTCCTCGCTCTCATACGCCGAGGCATAGGGCAGGGCGCCGGTCTTGGCGTCGAGCAGGAAGAGCTGGGCGTAATCGGCAGCCAGCTCGAGCCGTGGCAGGGGAAGCGCGCGCAGCGAGGCGATGGCGGTGTCGAGGCGGGTCAGCTCGGCCGCGAGGCCAAGCTCGCCCAGGCCCGCGAACGGGGCGAAGCGCCCGTTCGCGAAGTGGGTGTGGAACATCTCCTCGGACACCTCCAGCGCGTACAGCGCGGAGAACCAGCCGTAGAGCCGGCCGCGCTGTGCGCTGGCGAGTTGCCACTCGGTACGATCGAGGGTGGTCTGCTCGGGGGCATTCATGCGGGCTTGACCTCCCTGCCTTCAGGATCGACCTCGATCGGTCCGCCAAACGAGGTGACCTTCGGCGGCGTGCCGACGAACTTCTCGATCTGCACCAGGCAGGTGTTGGCGCTGGTGGCTTGCGCCAGGCTGGAGGTGCCGATGTCGAGGGTCAGCGTGTTGGGGTCGCCGTAGGTGTCGAGTGCGCCGATTTCCGGTCCGGTCGGTCCGTACCAGGCGCCTTCCTGGATGCGCACCACGCCGCGCGGGAAGTTGTTCGACACGTGGGCGCCGGCCAGCAACTGGCCGCGGTCGTTGAACACCCGCACCAGGTCGCCATGCTTGATGCCGCGCGCGGCGGCGTCCTCGGGGCCGAGGAACACCGGCTCGCGGCCGGCGATGGTGTAGGTCCCGCGCAGCGGCTCGGATTCGCAAAGCTGCGAGTGCAGGCGCTTGTCCGGGTGTACCGACTGCAGCCACAGCGGGAAGCGGTCGGAGCCGGGGCCGCCGTGCGAGCGCTCGGTCTTTTCCATCCACACCGGGTGGCCCTTGCAGTCGGCGTAGCCGTAGCGGTCGATCTTGCGGCTGAAGATCTCGATGAAGCCCGAGGGCGTGCCGAGCGCATTGACCTCGGCGTCGTCACGGAAGTCGGCATGGCGCACCCAGGGCTTGCCCTCGGGGAAGAGCACGTAACCCTGCTTCCAGAACTCGGCGAAGGGCGGCATGGCGATGTCCTTGAGGCCGTTTTCCTTGCGGCAGTCCTCGTAGATCTTCTCCACCCACTGCATTTCGTCCATGCCGCGGGTGTATTCGGCGTCGCGGTTGAAGCGCCGGGTGAGGCCGCGGAAGATCTCGAAGTCGGTGCGCGAGTGGAACAGCGGATCGACCAGCTTCTGCATCGCAATGATGCCCCGGTTGCTGTACGAGCCGTAGCCGTCGAGGTCGTTGCGCTCGAAGGGCGTGCACGCCGGCAGCACGATGTCGGCGAAGCGGCAGGTCGCGGTCCAGTTGTAGTCGATGGCGACCACGGTCTCGAGCTTGCGCCAGGCTTCCTTCATGCGGTTGCGCTGGGGCTGGCGGTGCCACTGGTTGCAGCCGCTGAAGATCGCCATCTTGTAGGGCGGCAGCTTGACCTTGCCGCCGTTGAAGTCGATCTCCTTGCCCGGCTCGAGCAGGGCGTCGATCACGCGCGCGATGGGCACCACCGCGCTGTAGCCCTTGTAGTCGGTGTTGTCGTGCTTGGGCTTGCGGCCCGGATCGAGGTTGAGCGGGAAGGCGCCGGGCATGGCCGCGCCCGACGAGGACACGCCCACCGAGCTGTAGTGGTGTGCGTAGCTGATGCCGCCGCCGGGCAGGCCGATCTGGCCGAGCATCGCCGCCAGCACTGCACCCATCCAGTAGGGCTGCTCGCCGTGCTGCTGGCGCTGCACCGCCCAGCCGAAGATGAGCTGGGTGCGATGCTTGGCCATCAGGCGTGCGAGCTCGCGGATGCGATCGGCGGGCACGCCGCAGATCTTCTCCGCCCACTCGGGCGTCTTCTCGGCCTGGTCCTCGGTCTTGCCTTCGAGGTAGGGCAGGAACTTGTCGAAACCGAGGGTGTAGGTGTCGAGGAACTTCTGGTCGTGCAGGCCTTCCTTGACCAGCGTGTGCGCGATGGCGAGCATCAGCGGCACGTCGGTCATCGGGTTGATGTACTGGTGCTCGGCGGCGCCGAGGTAGTTGAGCGTCTTGCTCTTGACCGGGTCGATGCAGATCACCTGGATCGACTTGTCGGCGACCTTGGCCTTGAGCTGTTCGAAGTAGGCGTAGGACTCGTGGGTCTCGGTGTTCCAGCCCACCTGCAGGTTCTTGATCGGGTCGTTGGCCCAGAACACGACGAGCTTGCTCTCCTGCAGGATCACGTCCCAGGAGGTGCCCTGTGAATACACCTCGGTCGAGCCGAGCACGTAGGGCAGGATCATCTGCCCGGCGCCGGTCGAGTAGTCGCCGATGGTGCCGACGCTGCGACCGTGCATGCCGATGCCGCGCACCATGTGGTTGCCGCAGCTATGCACCTGGCCGACTGAGCGCCAGCCCACGCCGGCCGTGTGCAGGGCCCACGGGCCGTAGTCCTTCTGGATGCGTTCGAGTTCTTCGTAGAACAGGTCGAGCGCCTCGTCCCAGCTCACCCGCACGAAGCGGTTGTCGCCGCGCTGGCTGGTGTCGCTGAGGTGGCGCTTGCGGTACCAGTCCAGGCGCACCATCGGGTAGCGCACGCGGGACGGGCTGTAGATCAGGCCGAGCAGGCCCTTGATCATTTCCGTCGGGTGCTTGTCGTGCTCGAAGGGACGGATGTCGACCACGCGGTCGCCGACCACCTTGGCGCGGATGGCGCCGAAGTGCGAGCCGCTGATCTTCCAGGTGGTGATGTCGTCGCTGACTGCGGTGGCCTCGCCAGCCGCGAAGGCTGGGGCGGCGGTGAGCAGGCCGGGCGCGACCAGCGCGCTACCCGACATGGCCGCCATGGCCTTGAGGAAACCTCGCCGAGAGTAGTTCATGGTGTTCAACTCCTGATCAGGGACGCGCGGTCTGCAGGGCGGAATCGGGCGAACCGGCGCCGTGCGACTTGCTGAAATCGGACGAATGGGTCTGGAGGTACTTGAGCACCACGCGGGCGGTGTCGTCATCCATGCTGGTGAAGCCGACCATGCCGCCGAAGAGGCCCGGCCAGGTGTTGGCGTCGAAGTGCGCTTCGTCCGGCTGGCGGTGGCACACGCTGCAGCTGCTGCTGTAGCTGGCGCGGGCGATGGACCACACCGGTTCGACGCTGTCGAGCACGCTGCCCTTGCGCATCCAGGCGGTGGCGGTGACCTGCTGCCATTCGAGGCCGGTCATCGGATCTTCCTTGGTGTCGAGCACCTTCACGAAGCCCGCGTCCTGCGCGATGTCCTTGTCGAGAATGGCGCTGGTGATGTTGAGCCCGAAGTGGCTGTACCAGACCCGGGCGTAGCCCTTGTTCTTGCGCCACAGCGCCAGTTCGACCCGCTGCGCGTCGCCCTTGGTCTCGAGCACCTTGACCTGGGTGGCGACCTCGATCGAGCCGATGCGCTTGGTCATGCCTTCATCGGCGTACAGATCCTGCGGCACGACCAGGAAATAGTCCTTGCCGGTATCGACGCTCTGGCCGGCGGCGGACGACACCAGGGTGTCGAAGGCCGGGTTGCGCGCGCCCTTCATCTCGGGCAGCTGGTGGGCGATGCCCTTGTGGCAGTCGACACAGCTCTGGTTGCGCTCGGCGGCCTTGCGCATCGCGACCTGGGAGGCGGGACGCATCTTGTCGAAGTCCATGTCCTTGTAGTCATGGCAGGCGCGGCATTCCTTCGAGCCATTGGCCGAGAAGCGGGCCCATTCGCGCTGCGCCAGCACGATGCGGTGCTCCTTGAACTTCTCGCGGGTGCCGATGGTGCCGACCAGATGGCCCCAGACTTCGCGGCTGGCCTGCATCTTGCGGGCGACTTTGTCAGTGAAGTTGTGCGGCACGTGGCAATCCGGGCAGCGCGCACGCACGCCGGTGCGGTTGTTCCAGTGCACCGTCTTTTGCAGTTCGGGAAGGAGGTTGTCGTGCATCGTGTGGCAGCTGATGCAGAACTCCTCCTTGTTGGTGGCTTCCATGGCGGTGTTGAAACCCTGCCACGCGAGCACGCCGGCGATGAAGCCGCCGGTGACCAGCACGCCGAGGCCAATCCTGACCGATGGCTTGAGGAAGAGGTCCCTCAGGGACCGAAGTAGGTTTCTCATGATGTTGCTCCTGCGTGTTGTCCGATGCCTGGGGGGTGCGGCAGCGCATGCCCCTGAGTCCCGATTGGGCAGATCAGGACGGGGGTCCGAAGAAAAGGATCTGCAGGAACCACACCACGAAGCCGTAGGCTGCAATTGCCAGGGTCATCGTGATGGGCAGTCCAACGAAGGCGAGCAGCAGGAACCTCGGCCACTCGTTCTTGCGCCCGGAGGCCTCTGCACCGGACGGGGCGGCACGCCCGCTGGGTTGATTGTTCACGTCTCGATCTCCGTGTTCACGTTTTCACCGAACAAGAACCGCTGCGTCATGCCGATGCGCGCGGGGCCTGCGTTACAGGCCGGGACAGCCCGGTGGAAAAACCACGTTCTAATCATAGTCATGTGGTGTTAACGCGGGTGGGAGATTTGTGAACGGCTGCGGCGCCTGTGTTAATGCGGTTAACGCAGGCGCCGAGTCTGGGGAGCGGAAGGGGGAAGAGTTGGGGGCGGAAGGCTTTCAGCGGCCTCGCAGTGCCGCGTTGAGCTGATCCACCACCTCAGCCCAGTCTGCGTCCTCGGCCAGTTCCTCACGCAGGAAGGCGCCTTGCGCGGTGGTCCAGCACGGGGCGTCGGGCAGCTTGATGAACTCGGGCAGCGGCGAATGCGCCTTGATGAAGGCGGCAATGTCCTCGTCGCCATTGGGCAGGCCGAGCTGGGCGAAAAGATCCTTCATGCTGTGCGTGCTCTTTTCCATGCTGCGCTCCTTCTTTGAAAGCGGGTGCCCTCGAATCATAGCCGTGTCCGGGACGCGATCCAGCCCGGGTTATACTCCGCCCCCTCCGTTTTGCCCCGCCGCCGCAGCCGCCACCATGTCCCTCGACCGCATCGACCCCGCCCAGTACGAATCCCAGCTGGCCGACAAGCTCGCGACTTTCCGGCGTGACTTCGCCGGGCTGGGACTGCCCGAGCCCGAGGTTTTCCGCTCGGCGCCGCTGCATTACCGGATGCGCGCCGAGTTCCGGCTGTGGCATCACGGCGGACGCATCGACTACGCGATGTTCGAGAGCGGCGAGGACAGCAAGAAGGTCGTGCTGATCGACGATTTCCCCGCCGCGGCGAAGCCGATCTGCGACTTGATGCCGCGCCTGCGCGACACCCTGCAGGAAAGCGAGGTGCTCAAGCGCAAGCTGTTCCAGGTCGAGTTCCTGGCCACGCACAGCGGCGAGCTGATGGTGTGCCTGATCTATCACCGCCCGCTTGGCGACGACTGGGTGGAAGCCGCGCAGGCGCTGGCGGACCGCTTCGGCGTGCAGCTGATCGGCCGCAGCCGCAAGCAGAAGATCGTGCTAGGGCGCGACTGGCTGCTCGAGTCCTTCGAACTGGATGGCCGCACGCTGCGCTACCAGCAGATCGAGGGCAGCTTCACGCAGCCCAACGTGAGCGTGAATCGCCAGATGCTGGGCTGGGCCTGCCGCCAGGTGGCAGACGCAGGTGGCGACCTGCTGGAGCTGTATTGCGGCAACGGCAACTTCACCATCGCGCTGGCGCCGGCCTTCGACAAGGTGCTGGCGACCGAGGTCAGCAAGTCCTCGGTGCGTGCGGCGCACTACAACCTCGACGCCAACGGCGTGAGCAACGTCACCATGGTGCGCATGTCGAGCGACGAGATCAGCGACGCGCTCGCCGGTGGCCGCGAGTACCGCCGCATGAAGGACGTCGCGCTCGACAGCTACCGCTTCTCCACGCTGTTCGTCGATCCGCCCCGCAGCGGGCTGGATGCGGCCACCGTGGAACTGGCGCGCGGGTTCGACCGCATCCTCTACATCTCCTGCAATCCGGTCACGCTGCGCGACAACGTCGCTGCGCTGCAGGACACGCACGAGATCGCCGCCGCAGCGGTGTTCGACCAGTTCCCTTACACGCACCATCTGGAAAGCGGGCTGCTGCTGAAGCGCCGGGCCTGAGCCTTGGCCGCAGGGAACGCGGGCGAAGCAAACCAGTCGGAGACGCCATGAAGATCAAGACGACATTCGCAATGCTTGCGTTCGCGCTCGGCCTGCAGCCGGGACCGGCGGCCGCTGAAGGGGCGACCGCGGTCGAGCCGCTGCAGCCGATTGCCGCGCTGGACGTGCAGCGCTACATGGGCACGTGGTACGAAATCGCCAAGTATCCCAACTGGTTCCAGAAGAAGTGCGTCGGCGACACCCGCGCCGACTACAGCCTGCAGCCGACCGGACAGATACAGGTCATCAACCGTTGCCGTGAAGAGGACGGGAGCCTGTCCGAGGCGATCGGTCAGGCGCGCCAGCTCGGGCCGGCCGACTCGCCGCGGCTCGAAGTCCGCTTCGCGCCCGCCTCGCTGTCCTTCCTGCCGATGGTGTGGGGTGACTACTGGGTGATCGATCTCGATCCGGGCTACCAGCTCGTCGCGGTGAGCGAGCCCAGCCGTGAATACCTTTGGGTGTTGTCGCGGACGCCGGTTGTCGATGCGCAGGCCTACGCGCGACTGCTCGGCCGGCTGGAGACGCGCGGGTTCGATCCGGCGCGTCTGGAACGGACGCTGCAGGCCGCTGCGCCCCAGGACCAAGTGCCGACGGCCGGGAAGGCACAATGACCCAGCCTCAAGCCCAGACCAACAACCCGCTGCATGGCCTGACCCTCGAACGGATGCTCACCGCCCTGGTGGAGCGTTTCGGCTGGGCGGAACTCGGACGGCGGGTCAACATCCGCTGTTTCAACCACGAGCCCAGCATCACCTCGAGCCTCAAGTTCCTGCGGCGCACGCCCTGGGCGCGCGAGCAGGTCGAGACGCTGTATCTCGACATGCTGCGCTCCCGCCCCCGCGGCGGTGCCTGAGTCGCGCCCCTGCCGCCATCTGCTGCTTCCGTAATGCCCTGAACCCGTCCTTTCGCCCGATTCCTGCCCGATGCCTTCCGCCGCGCTGCCCCCCATCGAATACCGCATCCGTCCCGCCCATCCCGGCGCCCACCTGTTCGAGGTCAGCTGCACCGTGCGCGATCCCGATCCGGCTGGCCAGGTGTTCCGCCTGCCGGCGTGGATTCCGGGCAGCTACATGATCCGCGAGTTCGCGCGCAACATCGTGAGCCTGCGGGCCGAGGTCGATGGCCAGCCGTGGCGCGTGGAGAAGCTCGACAAGCACAGCTGGCGCGCCGCGCCGCTGCGGGCCGGCGGCACGCTGAGCCTGCATTACGAGGTTTATGCCTGGGATCTGTCGGTGCGCGCCGCGCATCTCGACGAGACCCACGGTTTCTTCAACGGCACCAGCGTTTTCCTGGCCGTCGAGGGGCGTACCGACCGCGCCTGCCTCGTCGACATCGAGCGACCGGAGGGCGCCGGCTACCGTGACTGGAAGGTGGCGACCGCGCTGCCGCTGGCGCGCGGGGTCCGCGGTGCTGCGCGGCCCTACGGCTTCGGCGTGTATCGCGCGGCGGACTACGACGAGCTGATCGACCATCCGGTGGAAATGGGCACGTTCACGCTCGGCCACTTCGAGGCGGCGGGGGTGACGCACGACATCGTGCTGACCGGCCGCCACGATTGCGATTTCGGGCGTCTGGCGGAGGACCTGCGCCGCGTGTGCGAGTGGCAGATCGCGCTGTTCGGTGCGCCGCCGCCGATGGATTACTACGCCTTCCTGACCATGGTGGTGGGCGACGGTTACGGCGGGCTGGAACATCGCGCCTCGACTGCGCTGCTGTGCAGCCGCGCCGACCTGCCGTGGAAGGGCATGGAAGGTCTTCCCGACGGCTACAAGACCTTCCTCGGCCTGTGCAGCCACGAGTACTTCCACACCTGGAACGTCAAGCGCATCAAGCCGGCGGCCTTCACGCCCTACGACCTCACGCAGGAGAACTACACCCGCCTGCTGTGGGCCTTCGAGGGCTTCACCTCCTACTACGACGATCTCGCGCTGGTGCGCAGCGGCGTGATCACGCCCGACGATTACCTCGGCCTGCTCGGCAAGACGGTGTCGAACGTGCTGAAGGGCAACGGGCGGACCAAGCAGAGCGTGGCGGAGTCGTCCTTCGACGCCTGGACCAAGTACTACCGCCAGGACGAGAACGCACCCAACGCCATCGTCAGCTACTACGCCAAGGGGGCGCTGGTGGCGCTGGCGCTGGACCTGCAACTGCGCGCCGGCAGCGACGGCAACAAGAGCCTCGACGACGTGATGCGCCTGCTCTGGCTGCGCCACGGCCAGACCGGGCAGGGCGTGGCCGAGACGGGCCTCTTCGAGGCGGTGCGCGAGGTGGGCGGCGACACCCTGGGACCGAAGCTGGCGCGCTGGCTGCAGAAGACGGTGGAGGGTACGGACGACCTGCCGCTGGCCAGGCTGCTGAAGGGGTTCGGCATTGAGTACCACGCCGAGCCGGCGTCGAAGGCACCCTGGCTGGGCGTGAAGCTGGCCGCCGGCAATGGCGAGGCAAAGCTCGCCAACGTGTTCGACGGCGGACCGGCACAGGCGGCTGGACTGTCGGCCGGTGACGTACTGGTGGCGCTGGACGGCCTGAAGGTGGGCAGCAAGAGCCTGGACGAAATGCTGCTGCGCCGCCGTCCGGGCGACGCGGTCAAGCTGCATGTGTTCCGCCGTGACGAACTGATGAGCTTCAGCGTGGTGCTGGCCGAGGCCCCGGCGGACAAGGTGAGCCTGAAGCCTGCGATCAAGGCCGGTGCCGTCGCATCGAAGCTGCGTCGGGGCTGGCTGGGCGGCGCGGCCTGAGCGAAACGCGGGCGGCCGCTACATCGATTCGCTTCGGGAACCCGATCAAGTCCGGATCAGGACGGGACGGGGTCACCGCGTCTGCGGTGTCCTCGGGCCGAACATCGACTGCCATTCGTCGTCGGAGAGCGCGAGCTCGCTGACCTCGGGCAGACGCGGCTCGGGCCGCTTGCGCCGCTCGCCGATTCCGTTCGGCGGGCCACCGATCGTCGACCGTCGGTCCTGGCCTGAACGTCGGTCGTTGCCTGAGCGGCGGTCAGAAGTGTTTGCGTTCGTCATGTCGTCCGTTGCGGGTGGCCGGCGCAGCATGCGCCGGAGGCTGGCAGGTTTCCTCTCGCGCAGGCGGGGCGAGGCGGAAAACCGCCGGTCCGGGGCAATGCCACGCCGCTCTGCGCAGATGAAAGGCTACGACGCAGCCGCCGCCGAAGCGGTGAAATACGCCACGACTCGATGTCGAACGGTCAGAACGGCCGCAATGACCCCCGCTGCGCGGTCGATCATTGCGCAGCGGACGGCGGCGTTCAGTGCTGCGTGCCGGGCAGGATTTCGAGCACGACTTCGGGCGGCCGGCACAGGCGGGTGCCGAGCGGCGTGACCACGATGGGGCGGTTGAGCAGGATCGGATGGGCCAGTATTGCGTCGATCAGTTCATCGTCCGTCCGGGTCGCATCGCCCAAACCGAGTTCTGCGAACAAGGCTTCCTTTTCACGCATGATGCCGCGCACGCCGAGGCCGACCGCTTCGATCAGCGCGACGAGTTCGTCGCGGCTGGGCGGTGTCTTCAGGTACTCGACGACGCGCGGTTCGATGCCGCGGTCGCGGAGCATCGTCAGCGTGTTGCGGGAGGAGCCGCAGCGCGGATTGTGGTAGATCGTGATGTCGGTCATGGGGTTCGATTCCTTGAGTGGGGCGGCCATGAGTCGCCCTGGCGGCCCATGACGCGATACAGCAGCCAGCCGAACAGCGCGGTCGCGAGCACCGTGGCCGCCACGCTGGCCTCCCAGAAGCCGGCCACGGTGGGCGCGGTCTCGCGCCCGAAGGCGTGATAGGTGGCCCAGTAGCCGCCGCCCAGGCCCACGCCCCAGAAGCACAGCGTGTGCAGGAACATCGGCAGCAGCGTCACCTTGAAGCCGCGCAGCGCGTGGGCGGCCACGGTCTGGGTCGAGTCGGTGAGCTGGTAGATGCAGATGTAGGCGACCAGGCCCAGCGCCACGGCGCGCACCGCGGGGTCGGTGGAGGACAGCGCGATCACCGGCTCGCGCAGCAGCCACAGGCCGATGCCGATCGCGGTGGCGAAGCCTGCGGTCAGGTACAGGCTGACACGCACCGTCGCACGTGCGCGCGCCCAGTCGTGCGCGCCGGCGGCCTGGCCGACCAGCACCAGCGTGGCGATCGACATCGCCAGCGGCAGCATGTAGACCAGTGCGGCGAGGTTGGCGACGACGCGGTGGCCGGCCACGGCCTCGGCACCGAGGCGGGCGACGAAAAGCGCGATCAGGGTGAAGGAGGTGATCTCGATGAAGGTCGAGAAGCCCATCGGCACGCCGAGGCGCAGCAGTGTACCGATTTCGCGCAGGCGCGGCGGGCGCCAGTCGAAGAAGATCGCGTAGGGTCGGTAGGCCGGGCTGCGGACCAGGTGCGTAAACCCGCAGATCAGACCCAGCCAGGCAACGATGGCGGTCGAGACGCCGCAACCGGTGCCGCCCAGCGCCGGCAGGCCGGCGAAGCCGAACAGGCCGTTGGTCAGTGCCCAGGCCAGCGGGATGTGGGTGGCGGTGACGACGAAGCTGATCGCCATCAGCACGCGTGGCCGGCCGACGGCGTTGTTGAAGGCGTAGAAGGTGCGGTACAGCAGCACGGCCGGCAGGCCGAACGCGGCAGCCTGCATGTAGGCGCCGGCGCCCTCGGCGATGTCCGGCGGAACGCGGGCCAGCTGCAGCAGGTGCTCCGGGTAGCCGAGGACCAGGGTGCCGGGCACGGCGAGCATCAGGGCCAGCCAGAAACCCTGCTGCAGGGCCGGGCCGATAGCGTGCAGGCGACCGGCGCCGAACAGGTGCGCCACCGTGGGCGCCACGGCCTGCAGGATGCCGACGAGCAGCATCACCACCGAGATGTAGAGCCCGCTGCCCACTGCGACCGCGGCCAGGTCGGCCGTGCCGTAGCGACCGGCGATGAGGGTATCGGCGATCATCATGCTCATCGACAGGATCTGCGCGACGAGCACCGGCCAGGCGTGGTGCAGCAGCTGGCGCGTGATCGCGCCGGCGGAGGGGGCAGGCAGCGCGCTGCCCTGAACTGTGGCGGGGTTCAATCCTGAGCCGCAGCGGTCGGGAGCAGGCGCGGGCGCCAGTAGCGCCAGGCGAGGAAGCCGAACAGGCCGGCCATGATCAGCCAGAAGCCGACACCCTGCCAGAAGGCGATCGGGTCGGTGGCGAGGAAGTAGTCGCGTGGCGGGCGCACGAAATGGACCCGTCCTTCGTACAGCGCACGGCCGGCCGAGCCGAGGGCGACCAGGACGGGCGCGAACCACACGACGAGCCCGGCGGCAATGATGACGCGGTCGAGCAGCGCGCAGCCGCGGGTGCGTGGCTGGTAGACGCTGTCGACGCCGAACCAGATCGCGAGCAGGAAGCCGATGCCGGCGGCCAGCGGCGCGATGGCCAGCGCAGCGCCGAGCAGGGTGGCCGCGGCCATGAAGGCCACGCCTTCGAGTGGCATGATCTCGGACCAGATGGGTTCGAGCCGGCTGAACAGCCACCAGGACACGGGCAGCGCGACGAGGAAAACCAGCAGGCCCAACCCGGCGCGGCGGCGGGCGATGTCGCCCTTGAGGGCACTTTGGCGCGTGGTGTGAGCGGGGATGGAAGCTTGGGAAGGAGAGGACATCGTGTTCTTGTGCCCGGCAGGCCGGGTGCGTGTGGGGCAGCCCGCAGTTTACTACGTTCGCTGCCCCCGCCCCGGGGCGGGGCGTCGTGTTGTGCGAGCGCGCGCGCGTCAGCCGAAATAGCCCTGCAGGTACCACCCGCCCGGTGGCGAGAGTTCGTGGTAGATCCAGCACAGAGTGTTGTCGCTGCGCTGTGCCAGGAAGTAGTCGCGCCGCATGTCGCCGTCGTCCCACCAGCCGCTCTCGATGCGTTCGGCGTCGCCGAGCAGGGTGTAGTGCTGAGGGCTGATCACCGTTGCGTGTGGCAGCAGCCAGAAGGGCCGCCGGCGGTCGGGGAGGACGGCTTCCGGATTCGATGCTGCCTTCGAGGTCGCCGGGCGCTGGCGGCCGTGCTGCGTTCGCCCCTGGGTCTGCCATGCGGCTTCCGGGCGGTGGTCGGCGACCGGGGCCAGATGGCGGATCGCGTTCTCGCCCAGGCGTGCGCGCAGGCGGTCGACCAGTCGCATGGCCTGGTCACGCGCCTGGCCCGGAGCGCCGAACAGGTCGTCGGCCCGAGGCACGTGGGCCAACAGATGATCGGCGTCGACGCCGAGCGCGCAGACTTCCGTGGGTAGCGCCAGGCTGTCGAGTCGTTCGCGGGCAATCAGGGCCAGGTGGGCTTCGTCGTTGGCGGCCTGGCCGAGGACGATCTCGAGCACGGTGGCGGGCTGGCGCTCGTGGAGCAGCCGCAGGCGGCAATGATCGATGGCCGCGTGCCGGGCCTGCAGCCAGGATGCCAGGCTGGCGAACAGGCGGCGGGCGGCAAACAGCAGGGCTTCGCTGCTGTCGGTGGGGGCGGGCAGCGCGAGTTCGTGGTGGAAACGCTCGGGCGGCGCGAACCAGAGGCGCGGGTCTGGCTGCTCGCCGCGCGCACGGGCCAGCAGCAGACTGACCGACTGGGCCTGCCGGCGCGCAAGGCCGGCGGCGGGCAGGGCACGGACATCGCCCAGGCGCTGTGCGCCGAGGCCGCGCAGCAGTTCGAGCGTGGCGGCGGAGCAGTCGCCTTCGCTGCCGAGCACCGCCAGTGGCAAGGCGTCCAGTCCGCAGCGCCAGTCGCCGCGCGCGGGCAGGCCCTGGCCGCAGGCAGCGAACCAGCGCGCGGCGAGCGGGGTGGGGGCGCAGGCGAACCGGGCACGCAGCCCGAGCTGCGCGAGGCCTTCCTTGAGCTGGTCCTCAATGTGGGACTGACCGCCGAACAGGCGCAGGCTGGAGTGGATTTCGAGCAGTACCGTGTCGGGCGGGGCCAGGCTGATGCGGGGCGTGAAACGCCCTGCCCAGCAGGCGATCTCGGCCAGCAGGGTGGCTTCGCGCTCAGGCTGGCACGGTTGCAGTTGCAGCGCAGGGGCGACCGCCTGCGCGGTGGACAGCGGTTGGCCGGTCTGCACGCCGAGGGCGAGGGCTGCGGCATTGGCGCACAGGATGCGAGCTGCGCCCATCCGGTCGACGACCGCGAACGGCGTGTCGGTGTGCGTCAGGCCGCGGGTGAAAACCTGCAGCGGCAGGTCGGGGACAAGGATGGCGAGCCAGAGCATGACGCATCAACCGACCAGGGTCAGGCGGGGTGGCGGCGCCGGGACCGGCGCTGCGGGTCGCTCCTGCGGCGATTCCTGCAGCGAACCGTTGTGCAGGGCGAGGTGGACGGGATGGGCAGCGGGCGGCCCGCGCCGCTTCAGGATGTCGATGCGCAGGCCGTTTGCAGTCGGAGACAGCTGCAGCCGCAGGGCTGCGGGCGAGGCGTGGCGCGCGGCGGACGGCGCGCGGAACAGGAACAGCGGTGTGGCGCTCTCTTCGGCGGCAAGCTGCAGGCGGCGCAGGGCAGCGGTGTCCAGGCGTGCGGGCCAGGCCAGCACTAGCGCACAGCTGCCGCCGGCCGCGGCCTGGCGCGTGGCCCACAGCACTTCGTCGGCAGTGGCGGGCTGGATCAGCAGCAGGCGCTCGAGCGGTACGCCGGCTGCGGCCAGCGCCGGGGCGTAGGGCAGCAGCGGCGGGGCGATCCAGGCGATCCAGCGCTCGGGCGGCGTACGTTGCATCAGCGGCAGCAGCAGCGAGATCTCGCCGACGCCGGGATGCTCGGCGAGCAGTTCGATGAGCGCGCCCGCGGGCCAGCCGCCGCCCGGGAGTTCGGCGTCGAGCTCGGCAAAGCCGGTATGGAGGGTGGCGCCCCGTGCATCGGCGAGCCGCGCGCCTTGCCACACGAGGCCTGCCGGCAGGCGCTCGAGAACCTGGCCCACGATGTGCTCCGTGCAATGAAGGGGGAGGGTCGTCAGCGATCCTTGCGGATCAGGCCGACCATGATGCCCTCGATGGTCAGCGGCGCGTGCCGGGTGTCGACCACGATGGGTTCGAAGTCGGGGTTGGCGGGCAGCAGTTCGACCACTGGGCCCTTGCGCTGCAGGGTCTTGACGGTGACGTCGTCGTCCAGTCGGGCGACGACGATCTGGCCATTGCGGGCCTCGGCGCTGCGATGCACGGCGATGAGGTCGCCGTCGAGGATGCCGGCGTCGCGCATGCTCATGCCACGCACGCGCAGCAGGTAGTCGGCGCGCGGCGAGAACAGCGCGGGGTCGAGCTGGAAGCGGGCCTCGACGTGTTCGGCGGCGAGGATCGGGCTGCCGGCGGCGACACGGCCGACCAGCGGCAGGCCGAGCGCCTCGGCCAGGCGGATGCCGCGGGCACGGCCTTCCTCGAGCAGGATGGCGCCTTTGGCGGCCAGCGCGCGCAGATGGGTTTCGGCGGCGTTGGGCGAGCGGAAGCCGAAGGCGGTGCACACCTCGGCGCGGGTGGGCGGACGGCCCTCGCTTTCGACGGTGCTGCGGATGAAGTCGAGAATTTCCTGCTGACGGGCAGTGAGGTTTTCGCTGCGGGCGCTCATGACAGCCTCCTTGTGGTGGCTGTAATTTTAAACAGTTATCGGCCAACGGCAAGCACTGATTGCCCGGTTTGGCGCGACTTCCGGCGGCGTGCGTGCCTGCCTCAGGGAATCAGCACCGCCGCGCCCTGCAGTTCGCCGCGGCGCAGGCGGTCGAGGGCGAGGTTGGCGTCGGCCAGCGCGAAGCGCGTCACCTCGGTACGCACCGGCACGCGCGCGGCGAGGGCGAGGAACTCGTCGCCGTCGTGCCGGGTGAGATTGGCGACCGACACGATGCGGCGTTCGCCCCACAGGATGTCGTAGGGAAAGGACGGGATGTCGCTCATGTGGATGCCGGCGCACACGACGATGCCGCCCTTGCACAGGGTTCGCAGCGCGGCCGGCACCAGTTCCCCGGCGGGGGCGAAGATCAGCGCTGCATCCAGCGGCTGCGGCGGACGCTCGTCCGAGGCGCCGGTCCAGCAGGCGCCGAGGGCGCGGGCGAAGTCGCGGCTGGCGACGTCCGCGCGGCGGG